>CAZWEJ010000022.1:0-5490 GCA_964632435.1 uncultured Candidatus Saccharimonadales bacterium | reverse complement strand
ATGGCTGGGGCGGTAGGATTCGAACCTACGGTCTCTTGAGCCAGAATCAAGCGCCTTACCACTTGGCCACGCCCCATCAATTTAACTTAGCCACAATAACAGATGGGGGGCGGTTTTTCAAGCTGGTTGAGGGTGCGTTCTGATTGAGCGAATGTGACCGACAACGGCATAGATAGACCAAGCTAAATACGGCAATAGCAGAATAAAAACTAAGAGCTGTCTTGTAGATACAAGGTACAACACCCAAGTTAGCGATCCCAACACCACTGCTGATGTAACAAGTGATACAACTCTAAACTCCCTCTTTGCAAAATAATTGTAGATCAGTAGCGCAACCACGTTAGCAATTGCTGCAACAGCAAAAACTAAATCGTAATCACCGATAATGGACTTATAAAATATAAAACCAAAACAGGCGATTGTAAGCGGATATACAATCGAATTGAATATCTTGATAACCCTTGATTGCCTCAACTCTTCCATGAGACCCATTTTCAAGAACTTTGTTATTGAGATCTTTGTTCAAAACTTCCAAAGCAGCAACATACCTCTTTTGCTTTATGTTTTGGCTTAAAGGAGTCAAAATACCATTATGCAGAAAATACTCAACCGCCTCAATCTTGGAAAGATATTTCAATACTATTTGAGCATTATATTAATGATTGATGGAACAGATAAGTTCTTCAACTTGGTCACATATTGGCCAAACTACCTGGCGCCACAGTTTCCGGAGCTGCTCGGCATTTCAACAACTACATTCGTATATATTATTGGAGTTATTGAGCTAATAATCGCCGTTATCTTGTGGTTTAGCGCAAGGTGGGGAGGATTATTGTTTGCGGGCCTATTGGTCGGCATCTCAATCAACCTCCTAATCGCAGGGGTTTACTACAACATAATCCTGGTCGATATGGGACTTGCGATTGCAGCGCTGGCATTATCGCAATCTGCAAATCCAAATGCTAAAAACTCTAAGAGTTGAATCGCCTCTCTGCCTCTTTCCAATTTACGACATTCCACCAAGCATCAATATAATCTGGGCGCTTGTTCTGGTGCTTGAGGTAATAGGCATGCTCCCAAACATCTAGACCAAGTACAATTTTCTTGCCTTCCATCGCAGGCGAGTCCTGATTGGCAGATGATTCAATGATTAGACTGTCGCCGTCTTTTACGAGCCAAGCCCAGCCGCTTCCAAACCTGGCAATGGCAGCATCTTTGAATTTATTCTTAAATTCGTCAAAGCTTCCAAAACTAGAATTGATGGCTTCAAGTAATTCTCCTGTTGGCTCACCTCCGCCATCAGGCGAAATCAGCCGCCAGAAAAGTGAATGATTATAATGACCGCCGCCATTGTTTCGAACGGCAGTTCTAATTTCTTCTGGTACAGACTCTAGATCTGCAATCAGATCCTCGATCGGTTTGCTTTGCAGCTCATCTTTACTCTCGAGCGCAGTATTTAGTTTGTCCACATAGGTTGCGTGATGCTTGCTGTGATGAATTTCCATCGTTTTGGCATCAATGTGCGGCTCCAGTGCATCATAGGCGTATGGCAAATCAGGTAGTTTGTGCATAATATTCTCTCCCTTTTGATCTAGTTTAGAAGATCGGGGCGATTACGGCGAGTTTTTGCCTCGGCTTGTTCTTTACGCCAAGCCTCTATTTCGGCATGATGACCGTTCTGCAAAACTTCTGGCACTTTTTTGCCACGATATTCTACTGGACGAGTGTATTGAGGATATTCAAGCATCCCATCCGAGAAAGATTCAACATGTGCACTCTGCTCTCCGCCTAAAACTCCCGGGATCAACCTAACGACTGCATCAACAATGGTCATAGCAGGAAGTTCGCCACCAGTTAAAACATAATCACCAACCGATAATTCCATATCGGCATAATCAATAATCCGCTCGTCAAAACCTTCATAATGGCCGGCAACCAAAATAAGACCCTTCTCGCCTGATAGCTCAATCGCCTTTTCTTGATTGAACAACTTGCCCTGCGGAGAAAGAATAATAACTTTCGCATCGGGATTATCTTTTTTGCAAGCTTCGATTGCATCAACTACCGGTTCTGGCTTGAGCAGCATACCATCGCCGCCACCATATGTCGTGTCGTCCACTGTTCTTCTTGAACCAATACCAAACTCACGGAGGTCATGGATATTGATATCAACAAGACCGCGATCTTTAGCCTTCCACAGCATACTCATATCGAAAGGCCCCTTGAACATATCGGGGAATAGGGTGATTATGTCGATTTTCATTAAAGTTCTAGGTCTGCTAACTCTTGGGCTTCGCGCTTAGTTTTTTCTAGGTGTTCGGCGTGCTCGTCGATCACTTCTTCTTCAACCTCGGGTTCCTCGGTTGCTGGTTCTTCTACCTTTTCGTGTGTTGGGCCACCTTCGGGATCAACAATTTTTAACGGTAGCGGAGACATGTTGTCTTTTGCGCCAACTCCGCGGAGCAGTGTTCGAATGCTTTTTGCAGTTGCTCCTGCCTTACCAATTACTTTACCCATATCTGAAGGGTCAACTTTTAGCTCCAGATACTCACCTTTGTCGTCTTCTGCTCTTTTTAGCTCGACAGCATCGGGATTACTTACCAGCGCCTTAACAACGTAGGTTACGAAATCTTCTCTCAAATCAGCCATATCGCCTCGCATTAGTACTTAATGCAATCATAACTCAAATTGTTTTTGTTTGCGACTTACTTAGCGTCTTCAGTCGTTTCTTCGGCGGGAGCCTCAGGAGCGTCTTCCTTGGCCTCTTCTGCTTCAGCGGCATTTTCGGTAGCTGCTTCTGCTACTCGCTCTTCTTCAACAGGAGCCTCTTCCTTTTCAGTTGGCTCAGCTGGCGCATCGGCGGCCTCATTGGCTTCAGGAGTTTCCTCTGCAGGAGCTGGCTGCTCTTCTGGCTTCTCTTCCGGCTCGTTCTTAGGCTTTCGATTCTTGGTCTTGAGCTTTACCCAAGACGGAAGCTCAATTTTTTCCTGCTGTAGGAGTTTGATTACGCTGTTAGATGGTTGAGCGCCATGGCTCAATCGCTTAATCGTTTCCTCTTTCTTGATGACCAATTCTTTGGTGTGAGGATTATAATGACCCAAAACTTCAACGAATTTGCCTGTAGCGGCGCGTGAAGATTCAGCCGCAACGATGCGGTAAACCGGGTATTTGGTTCGGCCACCACGGGCCAAGCGAATTACTAACATGTTTAAGATTAGTTCTCTTTAAGCAACGAAAATGATTTTACAGGTTTGCAACCCTTATGTCAACCTGTAAGACTTTAGGCTTTATATTTTTTGAGTGCAGCCGCTGCCGCCTGTTGTTGAGCTGCCTGTTTACTTGAGCCCTGGCCTTTTCCACAAAGCCGGTCACCGACAAAAACCCCTACTAAAAATACCTTATCGTGATCCGGACCGGTCTCTTCAATAACCTTGTAGTGAGGGGTGTGGCCTTCTTTTTCTTGAGCCATCTCCTGAAACTTACTTTTTGGGTCAACCCAGGTCCCCTCAGCCAAAATTGTTGGCAAGGTCGAGATAATGTTATTCATCACAAACTCTCGGGCCTGATCATAACCTTGGTCGAGGTAAATTGCTCCAATCATGGCCTCAACTGCATTGGCATGGATCAACGCACGACTTCTCTCGTTTCCCTTGGATTCACCCTTACTGAGCTTTAGAAAGCGATCGAGATCCAATTTCTTGGCAACTGCACTCAGAGACTCTGTTTTTACCAATGCGCTTCGCCAGTTAGTAAGATCACCTTCGGGATTTGGATAGTTACTGTAAAGATAATCGGTCACGACCAGCTCAAGAACGGCGTCACCCAAAAACTCAAGTCGCTCGTTGTGTTCAAGACCAGCCTTTGGATGCTCATTCAGGTAAGAGCGATGAATAAATGCACGCTCAAGAATTGAAATATCTTTAAACTTAACGCCTAATTCGGCTTCTAAATCTGTTATTAACACTTTTGAATCGGTACTCATGCCAGTTTTAACTTACCTAGACCCATTTTGAATAATCTTTCTGTGTCCCTGTACTCAATGAGCTCAAGAGCCTTATCTTTTGAAAACCACTTCGCATCAACTATACCTTCGCTATCTTCAGGGACGAGCGCGTCGGTATCTCCCAATGCCTCAATCAAGAAAACGTGAGTAGTCATGTAAATGAGTTTCCCCTCTTTGCGATAGAAGAAATGAATCTTATCGAGCTTCTCCTTGATTGAAAGGTTAGTTAAACCGGTTTCCTCACCAATTTCACGAACTGCAGTCTCTTCTAGACTCTCGCCTTCTTCAACATGCCCTTTTGGTATAGTCCATCGGCCCATGCGGTCTTGAATCATCAGAATATCAATTTGATCAGCGGAGGTTCGGCGAAACACCATTCCGCCAGCAGTATACTCACGAACTGCTTTCATTCGTGGGGGTTTTTTAGGATTTTTGCGCTTCTTCTTCTGGTTGGTAGACATCGCTTCCACGATAAATCGTTCCCAGAACTCCGTTAACAAACTTACTGGAGTTCTCGCCGCCGAAGGCTTTTGCTAGTTCAACTGCTTCGTTGATCGCAACCTTTGGAGGAACGTCTTTCTTAATCAATAATTCGTATACGCCAATTCGTAAAATAATCTTGTCGATCTTGGCGATTTGTTCAACCGGCCATTCTGGAGCCGCCGGACCGATAATGTTATCAATCTTTTCCTGATTCTTCTCAACGCCATCAACTAGGTCATGAACAAAGTCTTTATCGTCGATTGCATCAGAAAACTCGCCCAAATTACGGGTCAAAACCTCATCTCGGTCGATCTTATTATCGGTTCCTGCCCGAAAGTCATATTCGTAGAGAGTTTGCATCGCTACGATTCTACCTAGATGACGGTTTGATGCCATTTAGCGAGCTCGCTTTATATACTTGGTTAGTCCAAGGCTGATGGCCTTGTGCAATCTTCGCGGTGACAGGCTACCATCTGATGCTGGCTGCAACTGCACTGGGCTGATTGCGTCGTGTGACCGTCGCGTATTGCGCTTGGTCTTGCTTGTACGTTTTTTAGGAACTGCCATTTGCTTCCTTCTTTGCTTTTAATTGTATCCCGTCACAGTCGGCTTGGCAAAGCTGACGTAGCGGTAGATGAGTCACCAGATCTTGGCGAATAGGCTCCTCAAGATCAATCTTCCCGTACTTATCGATTGGGTATTCGTCCTCGTTAGGCTGAGGGTTGAACTCCGCATCGACAGGAAAGCTAAATTGATGCTCAAAAGTGCGCAAACAGCGGTGACATTCTAGCTCAACCTCGGCATTTAATTTGCCTGCAACCAGAACACCAGTTTTGGTACCGATTATTCTAATTTCGCCGTTTAGTGGCGCCGTAAGCTTAACATCCTCAAACTCCGGTTGCTCATCAGCTATTGAAAAGCTTTCTTGAGCCCCCTCCCCCTGTCTTAAGATGTCATTTACGTCTACGTGCATTGCGCTCTTGAGGGCAATTATAACCTGGAAG
>CAZWEJ010000021.1:0-7576 GCA_964632435.1 uncultured Candidatus Saccharimonadales bacterium | reverse complement strand
CCTCCTGAGGACCCACCCGGAATTTTTGACTCATCATGCGGGTTCTTGCTTGGACCAAAATCGCTGTTTTCAGTTGAGGAGCCGTGGCCAAATGCATCAAGGTTTGCCTTTGCAACTAATATTGCTCCCTCGTCTTGGAGCATTTGTATCGAGGTTGCTTGGTACGGAGCCTTAAAATTATTTAGAATATTGCTGCCTGCTGTAGATTTTGTTCCAAATGTTAGAAAGTTATCTTTAGCAATAAAAGGTACACCAGCCAGGCTGCCGACCTCTTTCCCATTTTTAATTTGCTCATCAATATCTTCTGCAGCTTTGATTGCCTCTTCGTTGATTTCGAGAATTGAATGAAAATGCTTGTTTTGATCGATTGCTTCAAGGCTTTGTTTTACGAGCTGCTTGGCGGTCGTTTTACCAGAAGCAACCATTTCTGCAAGCTCAGCTATTGGGCGTTTAATATCTGACATTACAACACCCGCCTAACCTTAAAATGGCCATCTTCCCAATCGGGCGCGTTGAGCTTGATTTGGTCATACTCTAGCCCTTTTTTGACTTCATCTTCTCGCCATACATCAACCAAACCGGTGACTTGATCGGTTGGCTCAACATCATCTGTATTTACGCTGCTCAACTTCTCGACAAACCCGATGATCTGATCTATTTCGGTTGCAAAGGATTCAACCTGGTCATCGTTTAGACCAATATTTGCAAGCGCTGCAAGCCGGCGAATTTCTTCTGAATTTATGCTTGGCATAGATATATTCTAACGGGTTAATCTATGACATCAAAATTGTTGACTTTTTATGCCTTTTTGGGTAATATTCTCTAGCTGGAATCATACTAGCATTGAAAACTTCAACTTCGGGTGGCAGCGCTTCAGCGTGAGCCTGGCCTGGTCAGACATCCCCTGCCCTAGTCTGAACCTAGCCGTCACTTAGGTGGCCCCTCTTGGACTGGAGCAAGGAAACGGGTCAAACCTCTCCTCTCCAAGTCGATAAACGGAGCAAATGGACACTCCAGCTTCCTCCAGATGAGGTAGCAATTCGACTGTAGTCCGAGACTTCGCGAGATATCCTGCTCAAAGGAACTTCTCGCCGGGAGAACCGATTCATCGATGTTTCGGTTGCAATAGCAGTTGCCCACTTCCCCCTGAGGGCAACTCTCTCGCTCATAGCGCTTCTAGGGCGCCTCTCAACTCCCCGGGATTTATCCTAGACAATCGTCCCGGGGAGGCCGGTACTTCGGTACCGGCCTTTTTTTATTTGATTAACTCCAGCAATTTATCTTCGTCTATTTGATCAATACCAAGTTTCTCGGCTTTTGATATCTTACTGCCACCAGGTGAGTCGCCAACAACAACGTAGGATGTATCCTTCTTAACCGCATTTTGCAATTTGCCACCAAGTGAAGCAATTTTTTTCCCAGCTTCTTCTCTACTAAAACTTGATAAAGTTCCAGTAATTACAAAGTTTTTGCCGGAAAGAGGCCCCTCAACCTTCTTGATTTCGGTCGGCTTTACGCCTAAATCTATGAGCTTGCTAAGGAATTTTTTATGCCTTTCGCTGCCAAGCCAGTCAAACACACTTTTAGCTACAACTGTGCCAATGCCTTCAACCATCTGTAGTTCCTCTAGGGTAGCTTTTTTAAACTTCTCGATAGAGCCAAAGTGATTTGCGATATCGAAAGCGGTCTGCTGGCCAACGTGGCGAATTCCAAGAGCGTATATAAAACGATCAAGAGCTACAGTTTTTTTACTTTGAATTGAGCTCACGAGCTTGTTGGCAGAAATTTCGGCAAAGCGCTCCAGTCTCTCAACATCTTCGGCTTTAATGGTGAAGAGGTCGGCAGCATCTTTAATAAGGCCGGCATCCAGCAGTGCATCAACATTTTTCTCGCCGACCCCCTCAATATCAAATGCTGCTTTGCTAGCAAAATGAATAATTCTCCCCCGTTCCAGGGCAGGGCAATCGAAGTTAACGCATCTCCAAACAGCTTCTTGAGGCTCTTTATGCAATGGCTCGCCACAAACTGGACAATCTTTGGGCATATTGAAGATTTTCTCGCTACCGTCTCTGAGCTCGGGCAGCGATTTAACAACTTCAGGGATAATGTCGCCTGCTTTCTGAACAATGACAGTGTCGCCGATCCGCACATCCTTTCGTGCAACCTCATTGGCATTGTGGAGTGTAGCCATTTGGACAGTCGAGCCAGCGATCTTAACCGCCTCGAGCACCGCAAATGGCGTAGCCGCTCCTGTTCGGCCAATGCTAACCTGAATGTCTTTTATCTTGGTTGTCGCCTGCTCGGCGGGAAATTTATATGCAATTGAACCACGCGGCGCACGACCAACGATTCCAAGCTGTAAATAAGACCGGCGGTCATTAACAGTTACAACAACACCATCCGTTCCGTAAGGCAGAGTTTTGCGTTTTTCTTCCCATTCGGCAAGAAAGCCCTTAACAGCTTTTGTGCCGCGCAGAACCTGACTATGGGGCTCAACCTTAAAACCTAACTTGGCGGCCAGATTGTGCTCGTCCTCGTGAGTGTCTACGCCAGGGACTTCGGTTGCAACCGCATAAACATGAAAGCTAAGTCTGCGCTCGGCAACCAACTTCGGATCAAGCTGACGAATCGTTCCAGCAGCGGTGTTACGTGGATTCGCAAACAGCGGCCTCCCTTCTTTCTCACGTTTTTTATTGAGCTCCTCAAAAACCTTCTTGTACATCAAGACCTCGCCGCGGACCTCAAAACGTCCAGAGTA
Source organism: uncultured Candidatus Saccharimonadales bacterium (assembly GCA_964632435.1). GTDB lineage: Bacteria > Patescibacteriota > Saccharimonadia > UBA4664 > SCTI01 > CAZWEJ01. Next base: position 4,818 of record CAZWEJ010000021.1, on the reverse strand, counting down.
AACCTGCTCGGGTACAGAAGGGTCTCGACGTAGCCTTAATGGCACAGTATCGATTGTCCGAAGATTTGAAGTCACATCCTCGCCTGATCTACCATCACCTCGAGTTAAACCCCTGACCAGCAATCCATCCTCATAGATTATTGAAGCCGCCAGCCCGTCCATCTTGATTTCGGCATAATACTCATCATCAAACCGATTATCTAACATCTTGCGAGCCCGGTTTTCCCATGCTTCAACCTCTTCGAAGCTAAAGACATCATTAAGGCTGAGCATCGGTGTCTCATGGGGAAAAGATTGAAACTTTTCCATTGGCTCTGCACCAACCCGCTGAGTTGGTGAGTCCTTGGTAATCAGATCTGGGAACTTGGCCTCAAGCTCGCGCAGTTCAACGTTGAGTGAATCATAGACAGAATCCTCAACTGTAGGGCTATCAAGTACGTAATACTCGTATCGGTATTCGTTGAGGAGCTCTTTTAATTTGTCGACGCGCTGTGCTGCTTGGTCATGATTCACTTCTTAAGCCCCTGATAGTAGTTGAAGAGGTACAGATTCGAAATAGGAAGTACCGTTAGGCCAACAAACACCTGCAACAAGAACTGGAAGAACTGCACCTGGTTTAGACTCAGAAGAACTACCAGGATTGCCGCTGGGATAATTACCAGCAGAAAAATAAAAACCACCATAAAGAAGAGTACACCAAGGCTCTTCCAGCCTTTGCCAGCAGTTAATCTCCAGCTTTCGGCGACGGCTTGAAGTGGCCCCTTCTCGCTATCAAATACAACAAATATGCTTAGTAGTGTTCTTGCGAGCAGATAGAACCCGGGCACCAGTAGTATTAACGAAAGAAGGATTATTAATAGCTTCTCACCAAGAGCAAGTGCTGTTTCGGGCACTAATAAACCGAGGAACAATATGAGGAGGCCAAAAACTAGTAGCAGAGAGACAATTACTAATGCAAACGCTGTCAGAACCAGTCTAATAAAACCAGCTGAGCCACTATAGTATGCCTCTTTTACTCCCACAGATTCTTTGGCATTAAGTTTGAATATGGCATAGATCACCGCTGCGTTCATAGCCAGCTGTGCAAGGGTCAGGTAGGCGGATAGCGAAGAGTCAGCAGCCGGATCGATCATATATACCGAAGCTATTGAAGCCGGCAATGAAACAACCAGGACTATTCCAACAAAAAGCTTCCAATTGGCTCGATATGTTTTTAACGCTGATTTGAAGAACCCCCAACTGGTCTTGAGAACTGATTGGCTTTTTTGTTTTGGCTCAGGCATTAAACCTGCCCTTCCATATCACGGAGTCTTCGAATTCGCTCCTCGGCAGGAGGATGTGTACTAAACAAGTTTGCGACTCCACGACCTTTGCCGAAAGGGCTAGCTATATATAAATGAGCCGTAGCCGAAGACCCTCGATGCATCGGGCGGCTATGCGATATTTTCTCAAGCGCATCAGCTAAACCATCTGCATCTTTGGCGATCATCGCCCCAGTAGCGTCGGCCAGATACTCCCTCTTTCTAGAGATAGCTAGCTGAATAACAAGAGCAATCATGGGTGCGATTATCATCACAGCAATTGCTACCAATGGATTTGGTGCTTCGTCATCACCCAAAATGCTGCTCCAGAAGAAAAAGTCAGAAATAATTGAAACTACGCTCACCAGAGCTGCGACTACGCTCATGAGTCGAATGTCGTAGTTCCCAATATGCGCCATCTCATGTGCTAGAACACCCTCAACCTCCCTATCGTTTAGCTTCTCGAGAAGACCAGATGTTACAGCAACAGCAGCGTTCTTTGGGTTCCTGCCAGTTGCGAAAGCGTTAGGTGAAGAGTCATTGATTATGTAGACCTTAGGCATCGGTAATTTGGCGCTAGTACTCAGTCGTTCAATCATGGTGTAGAGTTGGGGTGCTTGCTTTCGATCAACTGGTTTGGCGCCCGACATTGAAAGCGCAATTTTTGCCGAAAAATAGTAGCTCAAGCCTGCATAGAACAGCGACCCGATACCAATGTAATAGAAAATACTCGGATTATTGGTGACGGCGCCAAAGATATATCCCAAAGTCGAGATAAACGCGATAAAGATTGCTAGTAGAAAAAATGTCTTCCGTTTATTTGACGAAATGGCAGTATACATAAATTTTCTCCTAAGAGTTGTCTGTGTTGACCTGGATCAAGCGAGGGCTTGATGCCTGCTCTTCTTCTTGAGGTTCGTTGTGCTTTTCATGGTTTTCTTCCTGATCAGCCTCTTTTTCTGGCTCTGGTTGAGGTTCTTCGTTAGCCGTAGGCTCGGTTGCCTCAACGGGCTCTTCTGTGTGCTCCTCTTCTGCATCCTCTACTTTGGGAGCCTCTTTAACCTCTACAGGCTCTTCTTCTGGCTTGGGAGCTGGTTCCGGCTTGGTAGGTATCTGCTCATGGAAGTCGTTGGACTCCATTCGAGCAAGCAGGCTCTTAACCTTTTCTGGAGCACTGCCTGTATCAACTGCCGGGTAAACGCGATGAACGAGCTCAAGCTCGGTGGCAAGCTTAATAACTGGTTCGAGATTTGCACCACGGCTGTACTTTATGTCAGAGGCAACCGAAGCTGGAATATCAACTACTGCATTCTTAAGATGCCCCAGAAGAACATTGTGATCCCCATCGCTAAATTCTTCGCAAATACGGATAAGGTCGAGCGAAAGTTCGATAGCTTCCTTCCATGCGTAAGAATTTTTAACCTGATCCATATTTCGTTGCCTACTTAATTTTGGCTCTATTGTAACATTTTTGAGACAATGTTTCTCCTTTTAAGAAGCCGAAGTAATTTGTATAATCTAATGGTTACCAAACCTGGCGCCTTGGCGGAGTGGTTACGCAGAGGTCTGCAAAACCTTTTACACCGGTTCAAATCCGGTAGGCGCCTCCAGGGAGAGTGGTGGAATTGGTATACACGACGGACTTAAAATCCGTTGCCGCAAGGCTTGAGGGTTCGAGTCCCTCCTCTCCCACCAGTATTGATTTAGCCATTATTTTTGTGCATAATAGGTAGCACTGCAAACGACATTGGGGAGGTCCAGTGCCCAGCAGTAACAGAAGTAACGAGCGCCTCATTGCGCTTGCCAACCAGGCAATCGGATCGATCCCGCGATGGCTTTCGCCCGAGCGGATCACACCAGAGCTGCGAGCTCTGAAGCCCGATGAAGTGCACGTTACCCCCGACTCCCCCGCGGAGTTGAGGATCAACGGTAGAAGGACTGGGTCCTTCATCACGCTGACGGTGGAGTTGTCCGAGGACAACCTTCTCGTTCGTGGAGTACTGACGTACCCCAACGGTGCACCTCAAACTCTGCGTGAGGACGAGCCCGACGAGGTTATGCTGCGAGGATGGCAGCATCTTAGCGACGAACGTGTCCTCATGCGGATCGAGGACAAGTTCCGCCGCATTGTGGGCGACGACCATCTGATTGGTCGCGGTCGACACATGCCCATCGAAAGGCAGCGCGAACGTGTCGCAGCCTGATCAACCTTAACCGCCCTCCGGCATGATGCTGGAGGGCGGTAAGCTATTTTATGGCTTGTTATTCGGCGTATTTAAGGTTATGATATGTCGGTTACGGGCGATTGGCTCAGCTGGCTAGAGCACCTCGTTTACACCGAGGGGGTCGGGGGTTCGAGTCCCTCATCGCCCACCAGCAATTATATTTTTTGTAATTTTGCACAACATATGTCATAGTTACGCCAATGCTCTCGAAGGAGAGCTCTTTGAAAATACGGGATAGGAGGGGCGCATGCCCACAAATCGGAAGGAGCGCGTTGATAAAGCGCTTGAGTACTTCGTCTGGACCGCGCTGATGCCTGCGGTCTTGATGGTTTCTCTTCTTGCCCTCGTGCATGTGATCTTCGGAGCAGATGGTTACGAGGGCAACGACCTGGAGCAATGGGTCAGAGTCATCATCTCGCTGCTGGGGGCCTTCGTCATCGTGGGCTTTAGCTCATGGCTTTCCAGAAAGCAGACTCCCTCTTTCTCGGAAGATCTTGGAGGTCAATACCTAGGGCGAGTGATCTTGGGTTTCTTCACCGTCGACCTGGTATTCTTCTTCTGGGTAATCACGGTCGTAAAGACCTGATCATGCGGCGGACTCATTCATTTGGGTCCGCCGTTTTTCATTTAAATTTGATACACTAGCAGTATGTTAAAAGAATTTCGCGAGTTTATTTCCAGAGGTAACGCCGTAGATCTAGCGGTAGGTGTAGTAATTGGTGCCGCTTTCGGCGCAATTGTTACCTCGCTTGTTACAGACATAATCACCCCAATAATCGCTGCAATTGGCGGCCAACCCGACTTCTCTTCCCTCAAGATCACTATCAACGGCAGTGCCATTATGTACGGGAAGTTTATCAATGCCTTGATATCGTTCTTGATTATCGCCGCAGCAATTTTCTTTGGTGTAGTAAAACCGATGAACCACCTGGTTGAGCGAGCTAATCGCAAAAAGGAGCCAGGTACTAAGAATTGCCCAGAGTGCTTGAGCGTCATCCCCAACAGGGCAACCCGCTGCGCTAGCTGTGGAATAGCGTTGAAAAACCAAGCATAATTCGGTATGATTCTTTAGTTGCTAAACCTGGCGAGATAGCTCAGTTGGTAGAGCAGTGGCCTGAAGAGCCTCGTGTCCCCAGTTCGAGTCTGGGTCTCGCCACCATTTAATTTGCGGGTGTAGCTCAGCTGATAGAGCGCTTCCTTGCCAAGGAAGAGGCCCCGGGTTTGAGTCCCGGTACCCGCACCAAATATTTGAATTATGACCCGCAAGGGTCTTTTTCTTTGCCTCAACGACT
>CAZWEJ010000020.1:0-7667 GCA_964632435.1 uncultured Candidatus Saccharimonadales bacterium | reverse complement strand
CTCACGTTAATGCCTCCTCAAGATATCTTCCTGCATAATTTACTAATCCGATTGTGCGCGCATAATTCTGTCTGGTTGAACCAAGCACCCCAATGTAACTGTTGTCGCTATATGGTGATGCGAACTTGGCGATTATTAGCGATGCACCGCTCTCTTTACCAATTGGATTCTCGTGGCCAATATAGACGCTAACTGGCTTGTTGGGAGAAGCTTCTAGTAGCCACTCATCAAGACTATCGAGTAGTCTTGCTACCTCAAGAGCCTTTTGACCCATAAACTCTGGCTGACCAAACAGTTTACGCATTCCCGAGAAATATAGTCCATCCGAAAGCGTCGCAAGACCCATATTTTGAGTAATCTCCGACAAACTTTCCGTTGCATACTTGATGGCTTTGTCGGCCTCGCCAGCACTTGCAACGCGCCTAGCCAATGCTTGGCTCATGCGCGCATCGGCTTGAATTTCCTTGATGTTGTTTACATAAAGCCTATAACCTCGATCTGTTGGAACACGACCGGCAGATGTGTGTGGCTGATAAATGTAACCTAGGCGCTCAAGCTCTGCCATTTCGGCGCGAATAGTAGCCGAGGAGACCTCAAGCTTCTTAGTAAGCTGATGCGACCCAATCGGCTCAGCCGTCTTGGAGTAACATTCAATAATTTCGCTAAGTATATATTGCTGCCTTGGTGTCATCGATGGTTCCTTTAAATCGAGTTAGCAGTCCGGTAATAGGTGTGCCAGTAATCATTATTTTAGGAATTTAGCACTCTATAGTCAAGAGTGCTAGTTAAATCTACTACTCCTGGGATTTGATATAATGTATGCATGAGAAAAGCACCAGATTTTACACTTCCAGACCAAAACGGAGAAAACCACACCCTTAGCCAGTACCTGGGTAAATGGGTCGTAGTCTACTTCTACCCCAAGGATGACACTCCTGGTTGCACCAAAGAGGCTTGTAGCTTTCGGGATGGTCGTGAAGAGCTAGAGCGAAACGGAATTGTTGTGCTAGGGATTTCGGCAGATAGTGTAAAAAGCCACAAGAAGTTTGAAGAAAAGCATAATCTCAACTTCACTCTACTTAGCGATCCAGACAAAACCGCAATACACGCATTTAACGCTTACGGAAAGAAAAAGTTCCTAGGCAAAGTGTTTGATGGTATTCTTCGTAATAGTTACTTAATTGATCCCGAAGGCAACATCGCCAAGGAGTATTTAAATGTCAAACCCCAAGACCACGCCATCCAAATCATCAACGACGCACGAGAGCTCCAATCAGCTTAAACTGCATCGCCGATACGGTAGTGATTACTTAAGAAGTTCGTTCTTTGGGGCGGAAGACAGCTTAGTTTCAACTACTGGTTTAGTTGCGGGTATCGCAGCGGGTAGTCAAGACGTAAAATTTATTTTGCTCGCTGGCATTGTTGCTGTTGCAGTTGAGGCTGTATCGATGGGAGCAGGCCAGTATCTCAGTCAAAAGGCTGTGTCTGAGTTTGATGGCAACAAAGCAAGCCCGCTAGGGACTGGCATCACAATGTTCTTGGCATACATTATTGCCGGCGCAGTGCCAATCGCACCGATGGCATTCTTAAATTACCCATTATCACTGTTTGTCAGCGTTGGTGCAGCACTTACCGCTTTATACGTTATTGGATTCATCAAAGGTAAAATCGTTAATCGTCCTGCCTCCAGAAGTGGATTTGAAGTTCTAATTATTGGCGGTGCCGCCACATTGATCGGACTTCTTGTCGGCGTCGCGCTAAAAGTATAACTACTCGTCGGCCTTTACAAGCACCATAAAGGCTTCTGCGGGGATATCAACCTTTCCGATCTTCTTCATGCGCTTCTTACCAGCTTTTTGCTTTTGAAGCAGTTTATTCTTTCTGGTCACATCTCCACCATAAAGCTTAGCGGTAACATTCTTCCCCATCGCCCGAATATTCTCGCGAGCAATAATCTTTCCGCCAATCGCTGCCTGTAAACTAACTTCAAAAAGCTGCCGTGGGACGACATCCTTCAGCTTCTCTACAACTGCCTTTCCTCGACCATAAGCCTCATCGCGGTGAACAATCATACTTAAGCTATCAACCATTTGGCCACCAACCAGGATATCGAGGCGGACCAAATTTTCTATTCGGTAATCGTCCAGATCATAATTGAAGGAGCCATAGCCACTTGTAATTGACTTGAGGGAGTCATAGAAGTTGGTCAAAACATTAGCGAGTGGCGCCTCAAAACTAATTAACGCCAGCGACTCATCAATATAGTTCATGTGCTTTTGAAGCCCTCGAATCTTGTTGATGAGCTGGATGACCGCGCCGACGTAGTCGCCGGGCACAACGATCTCTCCCTTGATCCATGGCTCACTAATACTTTCAATTCGACTTGTTTCAGGTAACTCCGAAGCCGATCGAGCAGTGAACTCCTTACCGTCTGTAGTTCTAACAATATAATCGGTCGATGGACTGGTAACTACCATGTCCAAACCGTACTCACGCTCAAGCCTCTCCTTGATAATCTCCATGTGGAGCAATCCAAGGAAGCCAACTCGATATCCAAAACCAAGAATCTGCGAGCTCTCTGGGGTATAGGTTAACGCCGCATCATTAAGCTTTAACTTCTCCAAAGCGTCCTTTAATTCGGGGTATTGCTCGGCGCTTGAAGTAAAGAAACCGGCGAAAACGAAAGGCTTAATCTGCTGATAACCCGCGAGTGGCTCCTCGGCAGGCTGCTTTGCCAGCGTTACGGTATCACCAACCCGAGCCTCGCTAATAGACTTGAGGTTAGTGACGACATAACCAATCTGCCCCGTTTCAATGTCAGGCGATGCCACCTGCTTGGGCTTAAAGAATCCTGTTTCAACCGCGACCCCGTCCTGACCAGAAGCCATCAGCTTAATGTTTTCACCCTTCTTGAGCTGGCCATCTACAATCCTCAAGAACAAAATAACGCCGCGATACTCATCGTAGATTGAGTCGAAGATAAGCCCGCGCAATGGCTGCTCGTTTTCACCTTTCGGCGGTGGAACGATTTCAACAATCTTGTCGAGCAGTTGCTCAACGCCATTACCCTCTTTAGCCGAAACTTTGAGTATATCTTCGGGCTTGCAGCCAAGAAGGCTTGAAACTTCGGCTGCAACTCTTTCTGGATCGGCTGCCGGAAGATCAATTTTGTTAAGAACTGGGATGATTTCAAGACCCGCCTCAATAGCAAGATAAACGTTTGCGAGTGTCTGCGCTTGAATTCCCTGCGACGCATCCACAACCAATACTGCACCTTCGCAGGCAGCCAGCGAACGACTAACCTCGTAGCTAAAGTCGACGTGTCCTGGCGTATCAATCAAATTAAGTTGATGCTCTTTCCACGCCATCTGTACCGGCTGCAGCTTGATAGTGATTCCCTTCTCACGCTCAAGGTCCATTGAGTCTAGTAGCTGAGCCTGCATCTCGCGTTTAGTAACAGTCCCGGTAAGCTCGAGCATGCGATCGGCCAGGGTCGATTTGCCGTGATCAATATGCGCAATAATACAAAAATTTCGAATTCTGTCTTGATTCATGAGTAATAGTGTACCACTGATGGCAGATCCGTTATTTGTACTTCAATTTTGCCATTAGTATGTAAACTGCAATTATGAGACCGATACCATTCGAGGTCCAAATTGCTAAATCACCTTTCAAGAGCCCATAGATCAGCCATGAAGAACAAGCCGCTGTAAGGATAATATACGTCCAAATTGATAGATCGGAGGTGTGTTTCGTCTTATAAACTTTGATGGCTTGTGGAAGCTGAATTAAAAATGTTAAAAGAAATGCGATAAACCCTATGGCTGTGACCATTAAATCTCCCTACGTTAAGTTGATAGGTCTTGTCATCTGCTCTTTAAGCTTGGACCAGACTTTATGCGCCTCGCGAAGATTAAGCAGATAGCACGGGATCATGTAAGCAAACAACCCGACAAAGAAGATTACGAAGAACTTCGGCCCCACGATCGCAAAGCCAACATCTGATTTGTAAAGTGGGAAGACTCGCGAGACCAACAAGTAAACAACCCCCGCCATAATCGCACCCGAGATCAACATTCTATAGAGCCCGCGCCATATTTCCTTCAACCCAATCTGACCAAGGCGTCGCTGCAGAATAGATACAAGGACCATTGTCTCTAAAGCGATAACGATTGATTGAGCCATCGCGAGACCAGCAACTCCATACCACTCGGAAAGCAAAAAGCTCAGACCGACTGTAAAGATTAAGGCTACCATGCTGGCATACAAAGGAGTTTTAGTATCCTGCATCGCATAGTAAACGCGGCTAATCAAGAAGAAAAGCCCCTGAAAGATTATGACGCCAACAAACCAGCCCAGAGTATTGGCAGTGGTTGAATCACCAAAACCGTAGAGCAAACGGACAATATAGCCTCTCATTAAAACCGTAATAACTGCTGCTGGCACAACCAGAAACAAAATTAGGCGCGCGTTAACAACAAAATCGCGAATAAGCTTCTCGGTTGCACCAGCAGCAGCGCGGGCCGCCATGCGGGGAAAAGCTGCAGTGGCAATCGCGTTTCCTATTAAGGCAACCGGCACATTCTTGAGGTTATTGGCGTAATATAGCGAGGTTAGGCTTCCTGTAACAAGTCTTGAGCCGATAATCGTTTCAACAATATAGCTAATTTGATCAATCCCTTGGTCCAGAGACCGTGGAATCATCAATTTTACCACCTGCTTTACATCACTTGTGATTTTGATTCTTGGGCTATAACGATAGCCGAGTCCATAGAGACCAAATATCTGAAGAAGCGCTTGAATTGCGGCACCGATTACAACTCCATATGCAACTCCAAAAATAGAATAGTCTGGGCTCAAAAATACAATTCCGAAAATTATCCCAAGATTGTAAAAAACGCTTGCCATTGCAAAAATAACAAAGCGGTTAAAGGACTGCGCGATACTCCCCCAGAGGCTTGAGATTGCAAATAGGAAAGGCGTAATGAGCATTACTCGAGTAAGCTCAACTGTAAGATCATGCCTATACTCGTCGAAACCAGGGACAATCAGTGTGGTAATCTGGTCTGCAAAAATAAATGCAATGATTGCTACGGTAAGGGTAAATACACTAAGCAGGTTGAGCAATGTTGAAGAAAGCTCCCAAGCCTTTTCTCTATCGCCTTTATGCAACCACTCTGTAAAAACCGGGATAAAAGCAACCGCAAAAGCACCAGATACCAATAGTGTAAACAATAGCTCTGGGAGGCGAAAAGCCGCTGTGTAAGCATCCGTTACAGGGCTAATTCCAAAATGCGAAACGAGAAGTCGATCGCGAAGCAAGCCGAGTAATCTACTCAACAAATAAGATAAAGATATTATAAAGGCGGCGGCCGAGACCGAATTGCCCCTATTTATTCTGGCAAGAAATGGTTTCACTAGGAGTAATTATAGCGCTAACGCTATCTATTTTATAGAGCAGCTGCTTCTTTTGAGTCGAGGGGACTCTTTAACCATGCAACTGCTTCATCTCGAGATGTAAACAGTTTGGTATTTTCTCTTTTTCCCATTGCAAGGATTATCATCTCGGTAACTTCTTTAAGTACATCTTCGGCGCCAAACATGGCAACACGGTCATAATCCATCTTCTCGAGCATTTCCATGGCAGCTCGGTTTGACGCTACTGTGTAGTGGCCTTTTTTAGTTAGGTCCACAAGACCAAGAACCGGCTTTCCACTTTTACGGAGATCAGCCAATAGAGGCTGAGCCGAGTCGGCTAGCTTTCTAAATGACTCATAGTCCTGATCCCCTATTACAAAGGCTTCAACAATGCCTTCCGAATTGAGCTTAACCGAGTTCTGCATATGGGTATAATGGCTTCGTTAAGCCATTAAGTCAAGATTTTTACGCCTCTGCCAGCTTACCGGTAGCGGTGTTCCCACCAATATCAACCGGCTCTGTATACTTCTTCTTTTTGTTAGGCCCACCAACCACTTTAAGGAAATCATCCTCTTCCATGGTTTCTTCTCGAATCAAGAATTGAGCAACATCATCAAGTTGCTTACGATGCTTCTTGATGGTTTCGTCGGCTCGCTTAACCGCCTCGTCAATAAGGGTTGCCACTTCATCATCAATAATCTTAGCCGTCTCGTCGGAGTAGTTCTTGCCCTCTCCAAGTTCACGGCCCAAGAAGATCGCATCGCGCTGGCTACCAAAAACTTGGTTAGGCAGCTTCTCGCTCATTCCATAATCCATGATCATTCGACGCGCAACGTTGGTCGCATTCTGTAGGTCGTTTGAGGCACCGGTTGTGATTTCACCGTAAACTGCCTTCTCTGCCATTCTTCCGCCAAGCATCATGGCCAAATCATCTTTAAAGTCTTGAACGCTTGTAAGATGGCGATCTTCAACCGGAAGACTCCACGTAAAACCACCTGCAGCCCCTCGCGGAACGATCGTAATCTTATGAACCGGATGAGCATTTAGCATATAGTGGCCAACAATCGCGTGACCAGCCTCATGATAAGCAGTAATCTCTTTCTCACGAGGATTCATGATGTGGCTCTTGCGCTCTGGCCCAAGAAGCACTTTTTCAACCGAAATATTGAGGTCCGACTGAGTGATCTTCTTCTGATTGTTTCGAGCAGCAAGAATCGCAGCCTCATTAATCAAGTTGGCAAGGTCGGCTCCAGAAAAACCTGGAGTCTTCTTTGCTATCTTCATTAGGTCAGCCTTGCTTTCAAGTGGCTTCCCAGCTGAATGAACCTCCAGAATCTGTTTGCGGTTGTGTACATCTGGCGCATCAAGTGTAACTCGGCGATCAAAACGACCTGGTCGAAGAAGCGCTGGGTCGAGAACATCTGGTCGGTTAGTTGCAGCCATTACAATTACGTTAGTGCCCTGCTCAAACCCGTCCATCTCTGTAAGAATCTGGTTGAGGGTCTGCTCGCGCTCATCGTGTCCACCACCCATGCCTGTTCCACGCTGCCGACCAACGGCATCAATCTCGTCGATAAAGATGATGCATGGTGAGTTCTTCTTAGCCTTCGCAAACAGATCTCGCACGCGGCTTGCACCAACACCTACGAACATCTCGACGAATTCTGAACCCGAAATACTAAAGAACGGAACGCCAGCTTCGCCAGCAACTGCTCGCGCCATCAATGTTTTACCTGTTCCCGGAGGCCCAAACAATAGGACACCCTTTGGAATTTTGGCGCCAAGTGCTTCGAACTTGGATGGGTACTTTAGAAACTCAACGATTTCGGTAAGCTCCTGCTTGGCCTCTTCTGCGCCGGCAACGTCTTTAAACAAAACCTTCTTTTTGTCACTACCAAAGAGACGGGCGCGGCTTTTGCCAAAGCTCATTGCCTGATTGCTTGAACCCTGAGCCTGGCGCATCATAAAGAATAAGAATGCGCCTATTAATAGGAACGGTAGCAAGCTAAAGATGCCGGCCAAGACGTATCGCAGGGTTGTGTCGTCCGACTTAACTTCAACGTTGACCTTGCTGTAATCGACGCCATAATCGTTAAGGCTGGTGTTCGCCTCCTTGGTTGTCTCCTTTACAGCCGCATTGTCGTCCTTGGGAGTTGCGGTTACCTTGTCGCCAGAAACAGTCAGTTTTTCAACTTTGCCGTCTTTGACGTCTTGAATCATCTGAGAGATATCAACCTTTTCAACTTTTT
>CAZWEJ010000019.1:0-7706 GCA_964632435.1 uncultured Candidatus Saccharimonadales bacterium | reverse complement strand
GGCCGAACGCTGCAAAATTTTTACCATCTCTTCAAGGGTGTAATACTCAAGCCTATGAACCATTCCGAATCGGTCACGAAACGGCGCACCCAGGGCACCGGCTCGAGTTGTCGCACCAATAATGGTGAACTTGGGCAAATCTAAGCGCATCGACTTGGCCGAAGGGCCCTTGCCCAACATGATGTCGATGGCGTAGTCCTCCATCGCCGGGTACAAAACCTCTTCAACCGTTTTGGGCAGACGGTGAATCTCGTCAACGAAAAGAATGTCCCCGTCCTGGAGATTAGTCAGAATTGAGGCCAAGTCCCCTGCCCTCTCAATAGCTGGGCCAGAGGTAACTCTAAGATTTGTTTTCATTTCGGAAGCTATGACACCCGCCATTGTAGTCTTTCCCAGTCCTGGAGGGCCATAAAGAAGAATGTGATCAACTGTGTCGCCGCGACCTTGAGCTGCTTCAATCGCTAGCTGCAATGTATCCTTGATGAGCTGTTGGCCAATGTAGGATTCAAAATTCTTGGGGCGCAGAGTCTCTTCCAGCTGCTGCTCAACTGGATCATCGGTCTGTTCGGCGGTAACTGTTACGCGCTCAATCATAAGGTTATTCTACCACTTCACGAGATCAAAGACGAACAAATAGCGAAAGCGTTTTGGCTAAATGTTTTTGAGGGCAGCTTTTACCCGCTCGTTGTCTTCGGTGATGTCTGATGAAACCACCGAAAGAGCCTGCGCTGCCTGTGCTGGAGTATAACCAAGACCCAATAATGCCTGATAAGCGGTGTCGCCGCTACTTACTGGAGCGCCTGTGAGCGCTGCTTCGCCTGTTGCCTCAATCTTGCCGCGAAGCTCAATCATAATTCGCTCGGCCGTCTTCTTCCCTACCCCGGATACGCCCTTAAAGAGCTCCACGTCACCTGCAAAAATGGCTTGCTGTAAACGGTTAAGAGCGGCGGCACTCATTACCTGCATTGCAACCTTCGGGCCAACTCCATTTACGCTTAGCAGTTGAGTGAAAAGCTGCTTGGCTGCGGTGCTAGAGAAACCGTAAAGCACATGAGTATCCTCGCGAATATGCTCGTGAATGTAGAATTTTGCTTCTTCGCCAATCTTTGTCACGCCCCAGTCAGATACAGGGACAACCACCTCGTAGCCGATACCTCCAAGCTCAATAATGACTGTATCGCCGATTTTTTCGGCAACTTTTCCGGTGATTGTTGCGATCATGACTTGGCCTCCACTAATTGATGAGCATGCGTAATTGCAATCGCTAGACCATCGGCCGCATCATCAGGCTTTGGGATACCATCAAGCCCAAGAAGCATCTTTACCATCTCTTGAATCTGTTTCTTATCTGCCTTTCCATAACCCGTAACCGCTTGCTTTACCTGCAAAGGAGTATACTCGCCGACGCTGAGCCCCGCTTCACTAGCAGCAAGCAGAACCACTCCCCTAGCTTGCCCAACTGTGATCGCGGTTGTTACATTGGTTGCGAAGTAAAGTAGTTCAACCGCCATGCAGTTTGGCTGATGGTGATCAATAAGCTCCTGAAGGCCAGCGTAAATTTCACTCAAACGATTTGGCATCTCCATATCTGCTGGAGTTGATATAACGCCGGCATCAATAAATTTTAGCTTTGATCCAGTCTTTTCGATCACACCGAAGCCAGTAGTTGCAGTACCGGGGTCGATGCCTAAGATTTTCATGATAGGCTCTTTGCGACTTCCTCTGATAAGTCGAAATTTGCGTGAGTTGCCGTTACATCATCCATATCGTCGAGCAAATCCATGAGCCGCATTAATTGACCGGCAACTTTTTGGTCATCAATCATAAGGGTATTTTTGGGAATGTAAGCCAGCTCCGATTCGGCTACTTTGTGGCCCATTTCCTCTAGCTTAGACTGCACATTTTTGAGCTGATTGGCAACCGTGTAGACAACTAATTCGCCGTCTTCATTTTCAACATCTTCGGCGCCAGCTTCAATTGCATCGAGAGTGGCTGCATCAATATCGGATGGCTTGAGGCGAATTACACCTTTTTGATCAAACTGATAAACAACCGAACCCATATCGGCAATGCGCCCACCCGATTTTCCGAGAGCAGTTCGAATCTCTGGACCAGTTCGATTACGATTATCGGTTGCCGTCTCAATAATAAGCGCAACTCCACCTGGACCGTAGCCCTCATATACGACCTCTTCAATCTGATCCCCACCGAGCTGACCAGTGCCGCGCTTGATAGCGCGATCAATATTTGCGGATGGCATGTTTGCACCTTTTGCACGTTGAATCGCTAGACGCAAAGCAAAGTTGGTCTCCGGGTCTGCGCCACCCTGCTTAGCAGCAATGGCGATCGCATTGGCAAGTTTAGTAAAAGCAGCACCCCGCTTTGCATCAGCGGCTGCCTTTTGGTGTTTAATTGAGTGCCATTTTGAGTGACCGGACATATTGGTTGGTATTATATCACCTATCTGGCGCTACGATCAAAAGGCGAACTAATGTGAACTCCCGCGAGAAGGCTGTTTCGGACTTCAAAGTTCTTGGCTCGTTTATACAAAAGCCACGAGAACAGCAGAATGATGATGTAAAATGCTGCCACCATGAATCCCGTTAATCCCTGTTCTACTTGGGCTATTCGAATTGCAGCAAACCACTGTGCAACGGCAATGCAGTAACCTAGCAACCCTGTTGCCGGCATAGACACGAACGCTGCAATGGGTGAAGGAAGAAACATCCCGGCTAGTCCCGAGAGAAAAGTTAGAAGCATTGCCAATGGAATGAACGGCAGTACGAATAGATTTGTGATCGGGGCAATTATTGAGAGATTCTCAAATCTCCACATTATTAAAGGAAGCGTCATTATATGAGCGCAGGAAGATTCAATCAGTAATGATTTAAGCAGTGAAGGGTGTTGAACCCAGCGCGCCTCAATAAGCGGAGCCAGAACCAAAACACCAAAAAAGGCTGTGAACGAAAGCTGCCAGCCGAGATCTCTAAAGAGAAAATCGGGATTCCATATTAGTGTTAATGCGGCTGGAAGAGATATAAGAGTTATTGGATCAACTTTGTAGCCGTAGAAGCTGGTCAACATAGAATGCGAACTAACAAGCGAGGCCCTAAAGATTGCCGCGCTAAAACCTGAAATTACCATAAATGCAGCAATCAGCCAGCCGGCGGCTGCGGTTGCCAAGTAGATTGAAACGCCTGCAAGCAATCGCTGCATAGCAATAACCAGAATTGTTAGATTGTAACCCGATGCCGCGACAACATGGCTCAAGCCAACCGCCGACATGTCATCCTGAAGGTCGCCGGGAATGAGTGATTTAGCACCGACCAACAAGCCGATTCCGAACCCGCTCAGCGATGGAGGTATATTGCTGCGCACTGAGGCAATGAATTTCTGCCTCAACTTCTCTAACCAATCTTGATTGGTATTTAAGACCTCAACTTTTGCATAGCTAACCTGCAATGAGACAATTCCCTTTGCCGGCTTCAACTTGCCCTCCACAGCAACCTGATAACCCCTCTGCACGCCGGTTGATAAGCTCTTGATTCGCACCGGATAGCCCAATGGATAACCATTCACTTGAACATCTGCCAATTCAAAGGAATAGTTGCCATATTTATCTGTCCCAGGGTCATCTGAGACGGTCCCACTTATAAGTACTTTCTGATCAACAAATTGAGCAGCGTACGATCGATTGAAGTCGGTAGCAAACCCTCTCCATATTCCTAGGAGCAGCAATGCAACAACGAGTGCCGGGAAAACAAAGCGACTCCTAAAAAGAGCCATTAATGCAATTATTAGCGCCAAAAAAATCAGCCACGAAGGATCAATTGAGAACCCGGCTCTCCCAGCGCAAATTCCAACAACCAGAACAATGCTTAATAAAGTCAACTGGGTTGGCCGCGCCATTGCCAATTTATAAAATGGCAGCATTAATTGAAAATTAAAAAAGACCCCGCCGGCCCAATGCTGTTAAAGCAAAGGGCCAGCGAGGCCGAGGGCTAGTTTACCCACCCTCCCCCGTGACTACTGGTCGTCTGACTCACCCCACTGGCGTCATCGGGCGTCTTCGGAAGGAAGCCGACAAACGGCCTCCCCTCGGTGAAAGCCATCATGAGAGTGACGATGACACACACCACAGAGGTGATCAGAAGTGCCGGCTCGAGGTTTTGGGTCAAAAGATCCTCGAAGAGTGCCGCGATGAAGAAGCTCACCACCCCCAGCGTCGCGATCATTCCGTACGACCTCTCCCTGGCGGCGCAGACGATGGTGATCATGAAGAAGACGAACACCCCGTACTGCATGACGTCGACCCAACCGGGATCGAGGGTGATCCGGTTCGACGTCGCCTCGGCACCGTCTGGGAACCCAAGCTCCATGACGGCCGTGAGGTAGTGGGCCATGATGAGAGCGAGGAGCACCATCCCGGCACAGAGCGCCGAGATTCCAACAACGCGGGTCTTCCGCATCTTACTTCTCCTTACAAAGAACATCGCGGCCTTATTGCCGCGAAAGATACGTATTTATACCATAAATACTATAAAGAGGTCAAACATCTAGCGGCGATTCTGTGCCAGCCAGAGATAAACACCCAGAAAAAGGCCCGGCTTCCTTCTATATGGCTTAACCAGAATCGTGGTTAGCCCAGCTTCATTTGCCGCCCATATATCGTTCAACACTCTATCACCAACCATTGCTATATTGTCCGGGTGAACTCCCGCTTCTCGCACAACCTTCGAATAAAAGCGCTTCAAAGGCTTAAAGTGGAAGGTTGAAGGCTTAACCACAACTGCGCCAATTTCGCTAGCCAAAACACTCAAATCTCTAGAGCTGTTACTACCTATAAGAATCTCAATACCCTGCTCTCTTATCTGATGGACATGCTCAATATACTTATGCGGAAGCTCGCTACCACCTTTTTGCAACAATGTTTCATCAACATCAAAAACAATATGAGTGATGCCAAGTTCGACCAGCTCATCAATCCTAATTTGCAGAACCGAATCTGCAACATAATTTGGGTAAAGCTTGTTGGCGCGGATAATTTTGATCATTAGTGCTAAATTATTAGTAGAGGAAGTTATGAAATTTAATCTGAGATGGCGTTTAATATCTTTGCTAGCGATAGTTCTCTACGTTCTTTCGACGTTGGCGATCATTAGGCTCGCCTTAACGAATTTGATATTCTTCGCATTTCTGGCAACCACCTCGATAGCCATAGTATACACCGCCTGGCTAACCTTCACCGGCGAGGGCAAACAGTTCCGACGAGGAGCCCTGCTGCTTACGGCAAGCCTTATTACGCTAGCGATTGAAATCATCGTCTTTGTGAGCGAAGAGAACAATCTGCGCTACCTGCTTGTCGCCGCCATACTCACTTCTCTATATTTGATTGTCTTCTCACTTTTTAGAAAAGAATATTGGCAAGAAAAGCGCCTTAAGCACATCACCTCAAAGGAAATATCCTTTAAGAAACCATATTTGATTCTTAATCCTAAATCTGGCAATGGCCGTGCCATAAAAGCCAAGACTCCTCACGCCGCCGAAAAAATGGGCATCAAGGTCTTGATTATGAAGAAGGGCGAAAATGTTGAAGGCCTCGCGCGAAAAGCGGTTGAGGATGGTGCGGACGTTCTTGGCATTTCCGGTGGTGATGGCAGCATTGGTACAGTCGCCAAAGTAGCCATCGAAAACGACCTGCCGATGGTTGTGCTGCCAGGTGGGACAAGATGTCATTTCGCTCGCGATATTGGTATGCTGCCCAAACAAATCAACGATGCACTTTCGTCGTTCTATGGTGTTGAGCGTCGAATTGATGTTGGTAAAATCAACGACCGAGTTTTCATGAACAATGCATCTTTTGGAGTATATGCCGACATCGTCAACAATAAAGAATATCGCAACAACAAGATAACAATAACGCGCCGAGTTTTAAGGCAGATACTTTCTGGTAATAAAAAACCCTACGATCTGAGTATTGATAACCACGGCCACAAATTTAATAAGGCGATCATGGTTTTGATTGGCGTTAATCGATATAACACCATCAACCTCATGGAGCTAGGTCAGCGTCCAAGACTTGATGAAGGCGTGCTGCAAATCAATGTTCTATCGAAAGTTACTAATCAGCTGATCGCAAATGTTTTACGCAACGCTTCTATCAATCAAATTGAGCAGACCAGCTCCTTAGAGGAATTCTCGCAATGGGAGACGAAGAAGATTGAGATAAGCGGCAAAGGCAAAAAAGTAGTTGTTGGAGTTGATGGTGAGTGCGAAGAATATAGCTCACCAGTAAATGTTGAAATTATGCCAAAGGCACTGCGATTATTTGTGCCACCTGAAGGCATGAGATCTCGACCTCAAAAAGCGTTTAGCCGACGAGGGTTCAAGCAGCTCTGGGAAGCAGTTAGATAGTCTTATCTGCCTCTTTTACCAATTTCCTAACTTCTGCCCATTGCTTGCGTACACTCTCTTCGCTACCCGCAGAGTGCTTGTCGGGCAACTCCAGTACGCCAAACTCTGACCCGATTTGATCAAGCAGTTCATTTTCTTCAAGGTTTTTATTCCTTAACCATAGCCCGGCCAAGCGGTATGCCATTCCCTGCCGCTTATCCCATTCACTTTCAAGTAAGCTTAAAGCTAGAAGACATAGATCTACGTACTCCCTTTCACTAACAAAATTTTTTGCGAAGAGAGCTTTTGAGCATTTATCAAACTCGGGTGGTACTGAGAAATCTTCTTTCATTCATCGATGATAACAAAAAAAGCCTTTTACGGCTTAAGGAGTTAAATTGGAGGGACTTAGTAGATGAATTTCGAACTTATTCACCGATAATACCACAGAAATGAAAGGCGCCCCGTGCGGCGCCCGGTACTCTTGGTACATCAGGCGCCTACACGGAGCGCGGCAGGTTAGGAGCAGGTGTGAGGCTCAAGCAGGCGCTTGATCCACGGCACGGTCTCCATCAGCTGCTTGGCACAGTCCTTGCAGACCACGACGTGGGGAAACTGCGTTGGGCTCGAATCGCAATCCGGTCCCGTAGGCCCCCACGCGGGGTCGCTGGGGTCCTCGGGGTAGTACTCGGGGTCCAAAAACATCCCGTAGCCCCCAACGAAATTAATTTCCAGCGCATCGTCGTACTGGTCGTACGGCATGGTTCCGTCGGGACGGAGGAGGTCCGTCTCGGTCGTTTCCAGTTTCCCGCCACAGCTGTAGCAGGTGTTCTTACCGTACTCATGTCGCAAACGACGACCTTCTTCAGTGAACCAGGGCATTTCTACTCCTTGGTAGTTGGTGTACAGATAGACTGCTAGCACACCGTACCTAGGAATTAACCCATGTTCACTATATTACCATAAGTACTTTGTTTTGTCAATAATTGAAGTTTTGATAATTCCTGGAGGGCCCACTGGGATTCGAACCCAGGACGCAGAGCTTAAAAGGCTCTCGCTCTAACCAACTGAGCTATGGGCCCAAAAATAACTGGTTTACTATACCTAAAACCACCTATTTGGTCAATCTAATGATGCTTTGGTTTTGGCCTAAACAATGCCGCAGCCGTTATGGCGACCGGCACAAGAGCCAGCCACAGTAGCTGCCAATTTGTGATAATCGACGCAAGATTAGATTCGGTTGTAATTCGCTCAAGATCGTTATAGTCGAACTGCGACAAAATGCTCGATACTAACAACATAGAAGATAGCAC
>CAZWEJ010000018.1:0-8288 GCA_964632435.1 uncultured Candidatus Saccharimonadales bacterium | reverse complement strand
ACATAGAAGTTCATTGCCTCCTCTGCGTTACCTTGATACCAAATACATGGGACTACTTCGTGCATGGGAACCTCGATATTATTTTTCTAATAATAGCATTGAGGGCAGACAGCGCCCTCAATTTTTATTCCGTGACGTCTTCTTTTTTCTGCCTGGTTCCACCAAGGTGGCCGGCTTCCTGCGGACTCATCTTTTTATCGCTTCCGCTTTCTCGCTGTTCGCCAAAGGTTTCTTTGTTCTTATTGTTGCTCTTGTTGTTTGAGCCTTCGTTGGTTTCTTCGTAGCGCTTGTCGCCATGCTTTAAATGCTCGTTATCCTCTTTACGTGCTTTTGCCATTTTTACCCCCTTACTTATTTAAATCCATAATAGACCCAGAGCTGCAAATGCAATACCGTATATATCCCAAAAGAGCAGACAATCTTGAGCTATTCTTTTTTCATTGTTCGTTTACGATCTGGCGAATAATCAAGTGCCTGATCCATCAATTCAATAATTCTATCGTTTTGAACTTTAAGTTTTTTATTGGCTTTTTCTAGTTCTATAGTTTTCTCATTAAGTTGTTGAATCAATTTTTTATTGCTCTCAAAAATCTTCGCTAATACTACCCCCACAATCGTATAGAAAATGTACTGAAAAATGCTTACTAGTAGTATTTCCTGTTGAAAGAATACATTGATAAGAACTATTGATGATAGAGTGTATGCCAAAACGTATCTTACTCCAAAAGAAGCCGCAAAAATCAATGCAAAAGCATAAAGAAAATAGGGAGCTTCTTTACCAAAACCCGGTACGGTAAGTTTGATTATTGTAATTATGACTATTAATGCAAGGAGGTAAAGTATAGGGTGAATTTTTTTTACAGACTGCATTTTTTATACCCTCAAATGTATTGATAATTATAATTTCTCTAAATTGCTTCGATATGTGAGAATTCATAAAGAAAAAAGGGCGCGGTCGAAACCGCGCCCGGTGGGGCCGGTTCACGTCTATTAGCGCCACCGAAAAGGTGGCCCCTCAACACGTGAACGACGAGTTTTGCCTCGAGCCTGCTGATGCATGAGGCCCGGGGGCACCGTGTGCTTCTTGAAGCTGGGGGTCGGCCGGTGCATCTTCTTGATCAGGGGAACACGCATTGATGCAACGATCCCCAGAATGACAACGATCCCAAAGAGGCGATCGATCGCCATCAGGTAGATGATCGTTGCCAGCAGGGCGACGGCGATGATCGACTTGATGATCATCATGCCTAGATCACGTGGGTACATCTGCAACTCCTTACTCGGAAACAGAATGATTAACTATACCACATTTCGCCTATGATTGCAATAATTATGACGTTACTCAGAACTTGGCTTCAAACCCTCAATAATGGACTCCCCATGATCATCAGCGGTTTGAATAGCCGTAAATGTATCTTTATCGACGAAAAGTACATCGACACCCAACTCCTTCATTGCCGCTAACCCTGATTCATAATCCTCTTTACCATCAGGTGCTACCGGATCTGCGCTTGTCCATTCAAATTCACCCATCCCTTTTGAAGGATCAGTTGAAAACGATTCCGTTGGGAGACTATATATTGAACCTTCTTTATCTGCTTCGCGAAATCTCTTTTCATCGCTAACAACGACCTTCCAAGGACCTGGCACTCCGTCTTTGTCAAAACGACCAATCTTCACCCAACTGCTATCGGTCGGCACTATGAAGCAAGATGCGAGTGCCTTATCTGGAGTTGCAAAAACTTTGGGCCCCTCAATGGGATCTCGGACCTTATCTTGGTGGGGCTCAAAAACCTTGATATCACGGTTCTGTGATGCATGAAACAGTTGCGATGGCATATTTTTTTCTTTTGCCTCACCGCCATATACCGCTCTAGTGAAAGCAATTTTTCTACCCGCTGAGTCTAGACCGTACTTTTTATCGAATGCACGATAGACAACATCAAACCATACAGCTGTTCTGCGAGTTCCGTTCTCTAATCCTGACAAGCTAACTCCAAAAATATCTTCGATTTCTGTCGCTTCACCTAGTGGAGGAATGTGCGTTTCGTCCTTACCTAGCTCAGCCAAGAACTCTTGTACTTTCCTTTCTATAAGAGCCTCGTACTCTTTTCCACCTATAGTAGCCATAAGACCATGCTCGAAAGTGAAAGCCTCTATCTCTTCTTCCCACCAGCCAACATCCTCATAGTTGTCACCCCTCCTGTTATTGCGATCATGGGAGTCAGCATGAACAAGCTCATGCAACAAGATAAAACCTTTCCACGTTTCAGAAATATCATCTTCACAGTTAAAAGTGATGAATCCTGGATTACCCTCCCAGTACGTTGCAACTCTTTGACTAAATTCTTCATCGCCCTTCAAAACAGGTACAAGAACTGCATTTGTCACTCCAGTGCCGGTAGAACCTACTTTTCTAACTCCCTTAGGGGTATCGTGCCCAACTGCACCATTTTCAAGATAATTCTCCACTAAATCTTTGGCGCGCTGATCTCCTGTTAAATTTGCTATATTTTGTGCGGCCTCTGCCCAGGAGCTGGCAATCTCCACGCGCTCAAGATCTCTAGAAGTATCAATCTGCTCGGGATCGAATTTTTCTTCAATGTGATCAGATGCCTCAGGATTCGATTTTGGGCGCTCAGACATTTGTTTTACTCATAACTAAAGGATAACAAATAAATTTTAGTTTGGTTTACTTCCTTAAACTACCTGTCAATCAAAAAATAAGGTTCAAGATTATCGTTAATAAAACTGTGCCAACAATGCTCAGAAGAATGCTCGTCTTCCAAAAAAATTTTATCTTCATGAAGCGATAATACATTTTCGAAGGGCAATAGATTATGGCTAAATTGACAAACTTCTTCGCCGACCACTAGGCATTAATATTGAAGTAGAAGACAGGTGTCGACAAGCGCAGTTCCTCTGACACCGCATTGACATCATAAGAATAATTATGTATAGTAGTCTATTCGCCTAATCAAAAGGCGTGCCACGGTTCGACCGTGCTGTTCCTGAAAAACTGAATCACTACGGCCCAGAAAGGAGCCTCAACCAGATGAATCCGCGATTCATGCTGATGACCCTGGTGCTGCTCGCCGTGATCCTGTACATCCTTTACAGGATTATCATGGCGATCATGCAGCGTAATACACAACGGGAACTTGCGCGCTTCGCGCCCGAGTACCTGGAGCTCCACAACGTGCCTGCCCCTGTTGCCCGTGTGATGCTGGAGCAGCACAAGCAGCTTCAGGATGGGAGAGATCTCGTCCAACAGCTACTGACGGACCAGTCAGTCATGATAGGTCCCGATTACTACTACCCGCTCGAGCAGTGGGTGGAGTCCACGAAGCAACAACCCCCGATCAAGCCGAGGAGGCTACGTCCGTGAACACCCGCATTTCCACCGCCATCAGGCGGTTGATCCCGATCCTCGCGGCAGGCATGATCCTGTTGGGTGCCTCCGGGTGCTCTAGCGAGATCGAGCCCGACGCACTGGGGCTGAAGTACACCACCGGGTGGATTGAGGGTCGTCACTTCGACGGCATCCTTGCTCCCGGCAGTACCAAGGTCGAGTTCAACGACAAGATCTTCCAGATCCCGATCAATCAGCGCTCTTTCCGTATCGAGCAGGACGAGTCCGCAGACGTGAACGGCCGGCTGGTCGTTCCCGCTGGCGGCAACTCAGACGCCGTGCGAGTGGCTTTCGAACTCGTCGCTGCGTTCAAGCTCAATACGTGGTCCAGTAAGTTCAAGGACCCTCGAACCGGCAAGACATACGAGGGCGGCATGGCTCAGAAGTTCTACGAGGAGTTGTGCCGTCACTACGACTGTGCGCTCAAGGATGGTGAGTCCCCCGCAGGCTGGCGCCTGTTGCTCCGGGAGAAGTTTTACCCTGCACTGCAGGCTGCTTTCAAGGACGAAGCTCGCCGTTTCACGCCTGACGAGCTGGTGAACAACATCAGCATCGAAACCAAGGGCGAGAACGGCGAAAAGGTCATGCGGCCTGCACAGGAAGTACTCCTGGAAGCTGTCGGAAAGCGCTTTGGGATGGCACTGGTGCGTCAGACCGGCGGCCAGTACTTCTGCGGGCCGACTTTCGACCGAAGTGCGAAGGGTAGAGCCCGTGTCTGTCCGCCGGTTGAGCTGCTCATCAGCTCCGTCGACTTCGAAAACCCGAAGGTTCAGGAGTCCCGTGAGACCCGCAAGGTCGCACAAGATCAGGTCGCCGCGGCCAACACGGTCAAGGAGGCTCTGAAGGATCCTGCGTTCCTCGAGTACCAGAAGATCCAGGCCTGCCGCGAGACCCGCGGTACCTGCGTCGTGGGCCTCAACGGAGTAGGGATCGGCACCAAGGCCAAGTAGGAACTATCACGCGCCCCGTGAGGCGTCTGTACGTATCGCAATCTGCAGTACGGAAGCGCTTCACGGGGCGCTTTTTGCGCCCGCTCTCAGCGAAATTAATAAGATAAGTGCAATGGGGCGAGTGATGGGTTTTGAACCCACGACCTCCAGTGCCACAAACTGGCGCTCTAACCAACTGAGCTACACCCGCCATGGTGGAGGCAATAACCGAAGTTACGGCCCCCGATCTAACTTCGCGACTGGCTCAAAATCAGATCGGGACTAAGCATTTAACCACGATACTATATCAGATAAAGGGACTTTTGGGAACCTCTACGACCCCTGCAAATGACTTTCAACACGGCAAGCCATCTCAAGCTCTTCTTGAGCAGGAACTACAATAATCTTCTTGGATTCGCCCGCTTGAATTTCCCCTTCCCCTGTAAGCTCGTTATTCTTATTAGAATCCAGCTCAAAACCAAGATACCCCAGTTGAGAAATAATCCGCTCTCGCATTGGGTTAGACCTCTCCCCGACAGTCCCGCTAAACACCAGTGCCTCAACTCCATTAAGCGCCGCTGCCATTTGCCCTATGGCCTTCTGGATATTATAAACGTAGGTTTCAAGCGCGAGCTGAACCAGAGGATTATACTCCTCTTGCTTCAATAATTCGCGAATATCCGGCGACACACCACTCAGCCCCTTCAACCCACTTTCTTGGTTTAAGTAATGATACATCTGATCGTCATCGAAATTTAGCAGCGACTTGAGCCGG
Source organism: uncultured Candidatus Saccharimonadales bacterium (assembly GCA_964632435.1). GTDB lineage: Bacteria > Patescibacteriota > Saccharimonadia > UBA4664 > SCTI01 > CAZWEJ01. Next base: position 3,172 of record CAZWEJ010000018.1, on the reverse strand, counting down.
TTGTATGCAACCACATCAAGACTTCCACTACGAGTTGCCATCGTAACTCCATCAAGCGGGGAAAATCCCATCGTATTATCCTGACTTTCGCCATTCAGTAAAGCTGTAACACTAACACCACTGCCAATATGGCAAACAATCGCCTTTTCAGGAAGCGTATTTTGCTTCCTAAGTTCGCGCGCCACCGATGCCAGTGAAAGACCATGATAGCCAAAGCGCTTGATGTTGAACCTATCGGCATCGTGAATCGGAATGGCGTAGTTCCATGCTCTTGAAGGTTTGGCGGCATGGAAGTTACTATCCGAAATCCCAAAAATTCGCATCTCAGGGAACTCGCCCTTTAAGGCCTCGGCCTCTTCTAAAGTTCCCTTAATATGTAGGGGCGCTGCAGGCATCAACTCTCTCAGCACACCAATGTTGTGATCGTCGAGCTCAACATCATTTAAAAAGTGACTACTTGGTGCAACAACTCTTACTGCAACAGCCGAAATATTGGACTCTTCAATTCCGAGCTCCTTAAATATTTCCCGCATCTTGCCCATTGCGTCTTCCATATTGTGCAGATCGGTTTCGCGCTCCTCGTTAGAGCCATCTTTTTTTGTCACCGTGCAAACAATACGATTTTCTACATGCTCAAAATGCAGCTTGGCGACACATTCCTTGCCCTTGTAGACTCCATATTTTCGGCTTGAGCTCCCTGGGTTGGAAACTAGTACTAGTTCTCCCATCGCCACTCATCAATCTCCGGCAGATCGATGCCGTTCTCCTTGATGTATTCGGTGTTAGCCTCAATCTTGTTGTTGTACTTGCTGATGAGGTGCTGAGCCTCTTGATATGGAAGGATTTCTGCCTCTGCTAGTTTATTGAAAGCCTCAATCGCTAAATGGTAACGACTGGTGCGGTTGCGAACATGCATATCAAATGGGGTGGTCGTTGAGCCGTTCTCAACGTATCCGTTTACACTAAAGCGCCATGGAATTTTGGTGTAGTTAAAGAGAATCGACTTGAAGGTCTGTGGATAACCATGGAAGTTACAGATTACTGGCTTATCGTGGGTAAAGTACTGCTCGAACTGCTCGTGAGTGAAACCAGTTCCGGCGCGCCCCAAGCCATTACTTGTTAGGGCCAAAACATTGACACATCGAATACGCGCTTTTGGGCACTCAGTCTTGATGATGGAGATCGCTGCCATGACTTCCTTCATTTGGTAATCACCGATTCCGCAAAGAACAATATGCGGATTATCATCGCTAGCAAAATCCCAGGTCATTATGCCGTCTTTAACGGCTTTACGCGAAAGCTCTGGTGTAAGCCATCTTGGTTCCTGAGTTTTACCTGCAACAATAATATTAATCTGTCGCGTTGTCTGGAGGGCATGTTCAAATACTGCAAGGGTTGAGTTACCGTCTGGAGGGAAGTAAACATCAACAAAGTCTCCCTGACGCTGAAGCGCATCATCAATAAAGGCTGGGTTTTGGTGGGAGAACCCATTATGGTCCTGACGCCAGCCGGACGAAGTCAGAATATAGTTGAAGGATGCAATCGGCCCACGCCAATCAATCGACCGACTCTGATTAAGGAACTTAGCATACTGGTCCATCATACTCGCAACGACTTGAACAAAGGCCTCGTAGGAAGCGAATACACCGTGGCGACCGGTTAAGACATAACCCTGCAACATACCCTGGAGATTGTGCTCGCTGAGCATTTCCATTACTCGACCGTTCTGGCTCATATCCTTGTCCCAGGACTCGATGGGCCAAACCCATGCGCGACTGGTTGAATCAAAAACTTGATCAAGCTTGTTTGAATAGGTTTCGTCGGGAGACATCATTCTAAAGTTATGATGGCTTTGATTTAACTTAAAGACCTCGTTTAAATACAGGCCGGCACGACGCATACTACTTGAACCCATCGTTCCCGGTATTGAAGCCTCCTCGCAGAACTGCTCAATCTTTGGCAACTTGAGTGGCTTATAGACACCATCGGCACTTCTTGCGATTGGGCTCATACCCATGCGCTGGTGAGTTTCGGGGAGGATCTCATCTAGAAAATCACCAAAACCGTTCTCGCGATCAAATAGCTCGTTGAAGCGGTAAGAACGGAGCCAATCTTCAAGCAGTTTGAGCTGCTCTTTGTTTGTCTTGGCTTCGGTTAAAACAACCTGGTGCGACAAGGCGTTGCCCTCAATCTTATTCCCGTCGAGCTCTTTAACACCGGTCCAGCCTTTTGGAGTTCGCATAATGATCATCGGCATTTTTGGCGCGACAGTATCTGACTCGCTGTGCTTGATGCTCCAAATGGTTTGATGCGCCCAATCGAGGGTTTCTTCCATTTTGTTATGAATGTCGTCGCCATCAACAATCCTTGGATCGTAACCATACCCACTAAACAGGTTGAGGAGCTCTTCGTCGCTCATTCGGCCAAATATAGTTGGGGCTGAAATTTTGTAACCGTTGAGGTGAAGAATTGGAAGAACGGTTCCGTTATGCTTAGGGTCGATCAACTTATTAAGATGCCATGAAGTAGCTGCAGGACCGGTTTCGGCCTCGCCATCACCCACCAGACAAGCAACTATCAAGTTCTTGTTGTCTAATGCAGCGCCATAGGAAGTTGAGAGCGAGTATCCGAGTTCACCACCCTCAAGAATTACGCCTGGAGTACCGGGATTGCTGTGACTTGGGAATCCATATGGCCAGCTGAACTGCTTACATATATATGAAATACCCTCGTAATCAAAGGTCGCTTTGGGGTAATACTTGCCGAGCGTTCCTTCAAGATACAGATTGGCTTGAAGTGCCGGGAAGGCGTGCCCTGGTCCCAAAACAAAAAGCATATCCTGACCATATTTCTTGATCAGTTTGTTTAAGTGCATGTACGCAAAGGTCACACCAGGACCAGAACCCCAGTGACCAAGTAGTCTTGGCTTTACGTGTTCTTCCTTTAGTGGCTCTTCTAGTAAAAAGTTGTCGTGCAGAAATATTTGGGCTGCAGTTAAATAATTGGCTGCCCTAAAGTATTTTTCTACCGCAGTTTCCTCACCTCTCATATATTCAATTAAAGCATAAACGCTATGGATGTTGTAGGGGTTAAATGAATAATTGCAATGGCGCCCCCGGTAGGATTCGAACCTACGACCTTAGGCTTAGAAGTCCTCTGCTCTATCCAGCTG
>CAZWEJ010000017.1:0-8551 GCA_964632435.1 uncultured Candidatus Saccharimonadales bacterium | reverse complement strand
CTCACGTTAATGCCTCCTCAAGATATCTTCCTGCATAATTTACTAATCCGATTGTTCGCGCATAATTCTGTCTGGTTGAACCAAGCACGCCAATATAACTGTTGTCACTATACGGTGATGCAAACTTGGCGATTATAAGTGATGCACCGCTTTCCTTGCCAATTGGGTTCTCGTGGCCAATATAGACGCTAACCGGCTTATTAGGTGAAGCTTCAAGAAGCCACTCATCAAGACTATCGAGTAGTCGTGCTACCTCAAGCGCCTTTTGACCCATAAACTCTGGCTGACCAAACAGTTTACGCATTCCGGAGAAATACAGTCCATCCGAAAGCGTCGCTAGACCCATATTTTGAGTAATCTCGGACAAGCTTTCGGTTGCATACTTGATGGCTTTATCGGCCTCACCGGCACTAGCAACTCGCCTAGCCAGAGCCTGACTCATCCGCGCATCGGCTTGAATTTCCTTGATATTGTTTACATAAAGCCTATAACCTCGATCTGTTGGAACGCGACCGGCAGATGTGTGCGGCTGATAAATGTAGCCGAGGCGCTCAAGCTCTGCCATTTCGGCACGAATAGTAGCAGAGGAAACCTCAAGCTTCTTTGTAAGCTGGTGAGAGCCAATCGGCTCAGCCGTCTTGGAGTAGCATTCAATAATTTCGCTAAGTATATATTGCTGCCTTGGTGTCATCGACGCTTCCTTTAATCGAGTTAGCAGTCCGGCAATAGGTGTGCCAGTAATCATTATTTTAGGAATTTAGCACTCTATAGTCAAGAGTGCTAGTTAAATCTACTACTCCTGGGATTTGATATAATGTATGCATGAGAAAAGCACCAGATTTTACACTTCCAGACCAAAACGGAGAAAACCACACCCTTAGCCAGTACCTGGGTAAATGGGTCGTAGTCTACTTCTACCCCAAGGATGACACTCCTGGTTGCACCAAAGAGGCTTGTAGCTTTCGGGATGGTCGTGAAGAGCTAGAGCGAAACGGAATTGTTGTGCTAGGGATTTCGGCAGATAGTGTAAAAAGCCACAAGAAGTTTGAAGAAAAGCATAATCTCAACTTCACTCTACTTAGCGATCCAGACAAAACCGCAATACACGCATTTAACGCTTACGGAAAGAAAAAGTTCCTAGGCAAAGTGTTTGATGGTATTCTTCGTAATAGTTACTTAATTGATCCCGAAGGCAACATCGCCAAGGAGTATTTAAATGTCAAACCCCAAGACCACGCCATCCAAATCATCAACGACGCACGAGAGCTCCAATCAGCTTAAACTGCATCGCCGATACGGTAGTGATTACTTAAGAAGTTCGTTCTTTGGGGCGGAAGACAGCTTAGTTTCAACTACTGGTTTAGTTGCGGGTATCGCAGCGGGTAGCCAAGACGTAAAATTTATTTTGCTTGCTGGCATCGTCGCAGTTGCAGTTGAGGCTGTATCGATGGGAGCAGGCCAGTATCTAAGTCAAAAAGCAGTTGCTGAGTTTGATGGCAACAAAGCAAGCCCGCTAGGGACTGGGATCACAATGTTCCTGGCATACATTATTGCCGGCGCAGTGCCAATCGCGCCGATGGCATTCTTAAATTACCCATTATCACTGTTTGTCAGCGTTGGAGCAGCACTTACCGCTTTATACGTTATTGGATTCATCAAAGGTAAAATCGTTAATCGTCCTGCCTCCAGAAGTGGATTTGAAGTTCTAATTATTGGCGGTGCCGCCACATTGATCGGACTTCTTGTCGGCGTCGCGCTAAAAGTATAACTACTCGTCGGCCTTTACAAGCACCATAAAGGCTTCTGCGGGGATATCAACCTTTCCGATCTTCTTCATGCGCTTCTTACCAGCTTTTTGCTTTTGAAGCAGTTTATTCTTTCTGGTCACATCTCCACCATAAAGCTTAGCGGTAACATTCTTCCCCATCGCCCGAATATTCTCGCGAGCAATAATCTTTCCGCCAATCGCTGCCTGTAAACTAACTTCAAAAAGCTGCCGTGGGACGACATCCTTCAGCTTCTCTACAACTGCCTTTCCTCGACCATAAGCCTCATCGCGGTGAACAATCATACTTAAGCTATCAACCATTTGGCCACCAACCAGGATATCGAGGCGGACCAAATTTTCTATTCGGTAATCGTCCAGATCATAATTGAAGGAGCCATAGCCACTTGTAATTGACTTGAGGGAGTCATAGAAGTTGGTCAAAACATTAGCGAGTGGCGCCTCAAAACTAATTAACGCCAGCGACTCATCAATATAGTTCATGTGCTTTTGAAGCCCTCGAATCTTGTTGATGAGCTGGATGACCGCGCCGACGTAGTCGCCGGGCACAACGATCTCTCCCTTGATCCATGGCTCACTAATACTTTCAATTCGACTTGTTTCAGGTAACTCCGAAGCCGATCGAGCAGTGAACTCCTTACCGTCTGTAGTTCTAACAATATAATCGGTCGATGGACTGGTAACTACCATGTCCAAACCGTACTCACGCTCAAGCCTCTCCTTGATAATCTCCATGTGGAGCAATCCAAGGAAGCCAACTCGATATCCAAAACCAAGAATCTGCGAGCTCTCTGGGGTATAGGTTAACGCCGCATCATTAAGCTTTAACTTCTCCAAAGCGTCCTTTAATTCGGGGTATTGCTCGGCGCTTGAAGTAAAGAAACCGGCGAAAACGAAAGGCTTAATCTGCTGATAACCCGCGAGTGGCTCCTCGGCAGGCTGCTTTGCCAGCGTTACGGTATCACCAACCCGAGCCTCGCTAATAGACTTGAGGTTAGTGACGACATAACCAATCTGCCCCGTTTCAATGTCAGGCGATGCCACCTGCTTGGGCTTAAAGAATCCTGTTTCAACCGCGACCCCGTCCTGACCAGAAGCCATCAGCTTAATGTTTTCACCCTTCTTGAGCTGGCCATCTACAATCCTCAAGAACAAAATAACGCCGCGATACTCATCGTAGATTGAGTCGAAGATAAGCCCGCGCAATGGCTGCTCGTTTTCACCTTTCGGCGGTGGAACGATTTCAACAATCTTGTCGAGCAGTTGCTCAACGCCATTACCCTCTTTAGCCGAAACTTTGAGTATATCTTCGGGCTTGCAGCCAAGAAGGCTTGAAACTTCGGCTGCAACTCTTTCTGGATCGGCTGCCGGAAGATCAATTTTGTTAAGAACTGGGATGATTTCAAGACCCGCCTCAATAGCAAGATAAACGTTTGCGAGTGTCTGCGCTTGAATTCCCTGCGACGCATCCACAACCAATACTGCACCTTCGCAGGCAGCCAGCGAACGACTAACCTCGTAGCTAAAGTCGACGTGTCCTGGCGTATCAATCAAATTAAGTTGATGCTCTTTCCACGCCATCTGTACCGGCTGCAGCTTGATAGTGATTCCCTTCTCACGCTCAAGGTCCATTGAGTCTAGTAGCTGAGCCTGCATCTCGCGTTTAGTAACAGTCCCGGTAAGCTCGAGCATGCGATCGGCCAGGGTCGATTTGCCGTGATCAATATGCGCAATAATACAAAAATTTCGAATTCTGTCTTGATTCATGAGTAATAGTGTACCAGATTAGGTCAGGTTGATAGGTCTTGTCATCTGCTCTTTGAGTTTGGACCAAACCTTGTGGGCCTCACGCAAGTTTAGTAAATAGCACGGAACCATGTATGCAATGATTCCCACTGCCAAGATTATAAAGAACTTTGGTCCCACAACAGCAAAGCCAACATCGGCCTTAAATAGTGGGAAGACTCGCGAGACCATCAAATAGACAACTCCCGCCATAATTGCACCCGATATCAACATGCGATAAAGACCTCGCCATATTTCCCTTAATCCAATTTGACCAAGTCGGCGCTGCAATATTGCGGCAAGTACCATTGTTTCTAGTGCAATTACAATCGATTGCGCCATTGCGAGTCCGGCAACTCCGTACCATTCGGAAAGCATGAAGCTCAAACCAACCGTAAAGATAAGAGCCACCATACTGGCGTAAAGAGGAGTCTTTGTGTCCTGCATCGCGTAATAAACTCGTGTAATCAAGAAGAACAAGCCCTGGAATATGATTACGCCCACAAACCAGCCGAGCGTGTTGGCAGTTGTCGGATCGCCAAAGCCATATAGCAATCGAACAATGTAACCGCGCATGAAAACTGTTACAACTGCAGCAGGGACAACTAGGAATAAGATTAAGCGAGCGTTGACCACAAAATCTCGGATCAGCTTCTCGATTGCACCGGCTGCAGCCCGAGCCGCCATTCGGGGAAAAGCTGCCGTCGCAATTGCGTTACCTATCAACGCGACTGGTACATTTTTTAAGTTGTTGGCGTAGTAAAGCGACGTCAAACTACCTGTAACGAGCCTCGATCCAATGATTGTCTCAACAATGTAGCTGATTTGATCAATTCCTTGATCGATTGAGCGAGGAATCATCAACTTGATAACCTGTTTTGTGTCTCTATCAATCTTTATCCTTGGGCTGTATTTATATCCCAGCCCATATAGACCAAGGATTTGCAGTAGTGCCTGAATGGCTGCGCCGATCACAACTCCATATGCAACTCCGAAAATAGAGTAATCGGGGCTTAAGAAGATAATTCCGAAAATAATTCCTAAGTTATAAAAAACGCTCGCCATCGCAAATATAACGAAGCGGTTGAAAGATTGAGCAATGCTGCCCCACAAGCTTGAAATAGCAAATAGGAATGGGGTGATTAGCATCACGCGGGTCAACTCAACCGTCAGATCGTGGCGGTACTCGTCAAATCCTGGAACAACCAGCGTAGTAATCTGGTCGGCGAAAATAAAGGTAATTACTGCAATCGAAAGTGTGAATATACTTAGTAGGTTAAGTAGGGTTGAAGAAAGCTCCCAGGCTTTGTCTCTATCCTCTTTCTGCAACTTTGCAGTAAAGACTGGGATAAAGGCGACCGCAAAAGCTCCAGACACTAGAAGAGTAAAAAGCAGCTCGGGAACACGAAAAGCTGCCGTGTAGGCGTCTGTAACGGGGCTGATTCCAAAATGTGACACCAACAGGCGATCGCGCAGCAGGCCAAGAAGCCTACTAATCAAGTAAGCTAACGAGATAATCAGGGCTGCGGCCGAAACCGAAGTCCCCCTATTTATTCTGGCAAGAAATCGCTTCACTAGGAGTAATTATAGCGCTAACGCTATCTCTTTTATAGAGCAGCGGGCTCTTCTTTTGCGTCCAATGGGCTTTTTAGCCAAGCCATGGCTTCGTCTCGGGTATGGAAAAGTTTTGTCTTATCGTGCTTACCCATCGCTAGGATTATCATCTCGGTAACTTCTTTTAGGACTGCCTCAGCACCGAACATTGCGACGCGGTCGTAATCCATCTTCTCGAGCATCTCCATAGCGGCACGGTTTGAAGCTGCCGTGTAATGCCCCTTCTTGGTTAGATCAACCAATCCAAGAACAGGGTTACCCTTCTTTCTTTGCTCAATAAGTAGCGGGTCAGCATCATTGGCGAGTTTTCGAAACGACTCGTAATCTTGATCCCCAATTACAAAGGCTTCAACAATGCCTTCCGAGTTGAGCTTAACCGAGTTCTGCATATGGGTATAATGGCTTCGTTAAGCCATCGAGTCAAGTTTAAAAGAGTTTAAGCCTCGGCGAGTTTGCCGGTAGCGGTATCACCACCAACATCAACCGGCTCGCTATATTTTTTGAGCTTGTTTGGCCCGCCGACAACTTTTAAGAAGTCGTCCTCTTCCATAGTCTCTTCGCGGATCAAGAACTGTGCAACGTCATCAAGCTGCTTGCGATGCTTTTTGATGGTTTCATCGGCGCGCTTAACAGCTTCGTCAATTAGAGTTGCGACTTCATCATCGATTATCTTAGCCGTCTCGTCGGAGTAGTTCTTGCCTTCACCAAGTTCACGCCCCAAGAAGATCGCATCTCGCTGGCTGCCAAATACCTGGTTAGGAAGCTTCTCGCTCATTCCATAATCCATGATCATTCGGCGAGCAACATTGGTTGCATTCTGCAGGTCGTTCGAAGCACCCGTAGTGATCTCGCCGTAAACTGCCTTTTCGGCCATTCGGCCACCAAGCATCATGGCTAGATCATCTTTGAAGTCCTGAACACTTGTTAAGTGGCGATCTTCAACCGGAAGACTCCAGGTAAATCCGCCAGCGGCGCCACGAGGAACGATTGTTATCTTGTGAACCGGATGAGCATTGAGCATGTAGTGACCGACAATCGCGTGCCCAGCCTCGTGATAAGCAGTGATCTCTTTTTCTCGAGGGTTCATGATGTGACTCTTGCGCTCAGGACCAAGTAGAACTTTTTCAACCGAAATATTGAGATCGGCTTGCGAAATCTTCTTTTGATTGTTGCGAGCAGCAAGAATAGCGGCCTCGTTAACTAAGTTAGCCAAATCAGCTCCAGAAAATCCCGGCGTCTTCTTCGCTATCTTCATGAGGTCGATATTTTTATCAAGAGGCTTACCTTCGGAGTGAACTTCTAGAATCTGCTTGCGGTTGTGAACGTCAGGAGCATCGAGAGTAACTCGGCGGTCAAATCGTCCGGGTCGAAGAAGCGCTGGGTCAAGAACATCTGGTCGGTTGGTTGCAGCCATCACGATTACGTTTGTACCCTGCTCAAAACCGTCCATCTCTGTAAGAATTTGGTTCAGTGTCTGCTCGCGCTCATCGTGTCCGCCGCCCATGCCGGTTCCACGCTGGCGACCGACAGCATCAATCTCATCAATAAAGATGATACATGGTGCATTTTTCTTAGCTTTTGCGAAGAGGTCTCGAACGCGGCTAGCACCAACACCCACGAACATCTCAACGAACTCAGAGCCCGAAATACTAAAGAATGGTACACCAGCTTCGCCTGCGACAGCACGTGCCATCAAAGTTTTACCGGTTCCGGGAGGTCCAAAAAGCAGAACTCCCTTTGGAATCTTGGCACCAAGCGCCTCAAACTTCGATGGGTACTTTAGGAACTCAACAATCTCGGTAAGCTCTTGCTTTGCCTCTTCTGCTCCGGCAACGTCTTTAAACAAAACCTTCTTCTTGTCGCTTCCAAACAACCGAGCCCGGCTTTTACCAAAGCTCATTGCCTGATTGCTCGAGCCCTGCGCCTGGCGCATCATAAAGAACAAGAACGCTCCTATTAATAAGAATGGTAGCAAGCTAAAGATCCCAGCCAAAATGTAACGAAGAGTCGTGTCGTCCGACTTTACCTCAACGTTTACCTTACTGTAATCAACCCCATAATCGTTAAGGCTGGTATTTGGCTCCTTGGTTGTTTCTTTTACTGCAGCGTTGTCATCCTTGGGGGTAGCTGTAACCTTGTCGCCAGAAACGGTCAGCTTTTCGACCTTGCCGTCTTTGACGTCTTGAATCATCTGAGAGATATCAACCTTTTCAACTTTTTGCTGTGGAACAGAAATAACAGCGGTAACAGCAAGAAGCAGCAAAATGCCAATAAGAATCAGAAAACTTCGTGATCGTTTTTTCATAAATAATCCTTTCTACAAGCGATGCTTGGCGTTTAAAGCACTAGCGATTTACTGCTTTAACGAGCCTTAAATGCAATAGTAAATGTACCATGCGAGGCGCTTGCGGACAACCGCTTGGACAGCGCTCTGGGCTTTTTTAACCGATCATTTTTTAGGTCAATTGCCAGTTGCTCAACGGCTCGACGATTAATTTCGACGCCCGGCTCAAGCTGGCGCGCAGCAAAAACGATCACTTCTTGAATAGCTTGGGGCGTTTGGTTGATTGCATTTTGGAGCGGAATTTCAATTAAATGCCCTTTTTTATTGATTAATTTTTGTAACTCTTCATCCACCTCTTTATTAAGAGTTTGCGCCTCTAATATTTGCTGCTCAATTTTGGCCTTCGCTTCATTTCTTAGGTTGGGAATCAGCTCATGTCGGATGCGATTTCTTAAGTATTTGGTGTCTTTATTGCTAGGGTCTTCAGCCCACTCAATATTGTGCTCACTCGCATAGAGCTCAATTTGGCTTCGTCGAATATTAAGCATCGGGCGCAAAATTGAATCGTCCGAAAAAGGTGTAAGCCCATGACGGCCAGTTCCACGAATAACATTTATAAGAACTGTTTCAAATAAGTCATCGTGGTGGTGAGCGGTGACTATTCCGTTAGAGCCCGACTTTTTAGCTTCCTCACGTAGCACCCTATACCTTGCTTCTCTCGCCTCTTCCTCTGAACTAGTTTTGAGTTCTAGCTCCATGCGAAAAGACTTTAATCCAAGCTCTGCAGCCAGCCTCTCTACCGCCCGCCAATCCTCAGCGGTATCCCGCCAACCATGATCAACATAAACCGGTACCAGCTCGTAATCACCCCAAGCCGCCAAAACATGCAAAAGCACCATCGAATCCACCCCGCCAGAAACTCCGATGATGTATTTACCCGGCTTTGGCCAAGCAATTTTGCTTAAATCCATAAATGCTCAAAATAATTGCTGGTGGCTGCGGCGGGATTTGAACCTGCGACCAAAGGCTTATGAGTCCTCTGCTCTACCACTGAGCTACGCAGCCAGAACGGGTATAGTTTA
>CAZWEJ010000016.1:0-9216 GCA_964632435.1 uncultured Candidatus Saccharimonadales bacterium | reverse complement strand
GATGTCATTTACGTCTACGTGCATTGCGCTCTTGAGGGCAATTATAACCTGGAAGGTGGCTTAAATCAAGAGAATCGGCTACTTAACAACAAAGTTAACCAGCTTGCCGGCGACATAGATAGTTTTTACTAGCTCTTTGCCCTCTAGATGGCGAACAATATTCTCGTTTCCTTGAGCTAGTTTACTAATTTCGTCTTGAGTTGAATCGGCTGGGACTTCGATGCTGGCACGAACCTTGCCATTAATTTGCAGCACAATCGTAATAATCTCATCCTGGACCAAATCTGGGTTGAATTCTGGCCATTGAGAAATATGTACGCTCTCGGTTTCACCAAGTTGTTGCCAAAGCTCCTCAGCAAGGTGTGGTGCATATGGCGCGAGCATTAATACAAGTATCTTTATGTTTTGGTCCCACTCAATCGAGCCAACCGGAAGATCAACCTTAAGCTTGTACATCTCATTAACCGCTTCCATCATCGCTGCAATTGCGGTGTTAAAGCTGAACTTCTCTGTATCGACAGTCACTTTCTTGAGAGCTTTATGAGTTGCGCTAGCAAGAGCAGTCTCCAGAGCGGAGTCACCAGCAGCAGAACCTTTTGCATCAATATGTTCTTGAACTAATGTGAAAACTCGATTCAAGAAACGCTTACAACCGTCAATTCCTGTAGGATTCCAGTTTGAATCTTGCTCGTAAGGCCCGATAAAGAGCTCATACATTCGGACCGAATCGGCGCCGTAGCCTTGATCGATGAGGTCAACCGGATCAACGACGTTGCCCTTGGATTTACTCATCTTCGTACCGTCTTCAGCCAAGATGTACCCGTTATACCTCAAACCTTTAAAGGGCTCACGAACATCAACCATTTTGCGATCGTTTAAGAACATGTTCCAAAAACGTGCATACAATAGGTGAGCAACTGCATGGTCGCCACCAACGTACACATCAACCGGCATCCAGTAATCGGCTTTTTCTTTAGAAAATGCCACTTTGTCGTTATTGGCGTCGGTGTAACGCAAAAAGTACCAGCTTGAGCAAGCATACCCATCCATAGTGTCGGTTTCGCGCTCAGCCTTGCCGCCGCACTCAGGGCAGTCCACGTGGAGCCAATCGGTAGCAGTCGCTAGAGCAGATCGACCATCTCCGCTTGGCGCATAAGACTTAACTTGAGGTAGCTCAACCGGAAGTTGATGTTCCGGCACTGGAACGACTCCGCATTTCTCACAATGAATTACGGGTATAGGCGCGCCCCAGTAACGCTGACGGCTGATCAGCCAATCACGCATTTTGTAATTTATCTTCTCTTCACCAAGCTCAACGGTTATCTTTTCGCGAGCTTCCGAGGACTGAATGCCATCATATTTACCTGAGTTGATTAACTTACCTTCGCCGGTATAAACATCTCCCTCTTTTTCGCCCTCAACAACTTCAACAATCGGAAGGTCAAACTGTTTAGCAAAATCGTAGTCGCGTTGATCGTGAGCCGGAACAGCCATAATGGCGCCGGTTCCATATCCACCAAGCACATAATCGGCGACCCAAACCGGCATCTTTGCATTAGAAATTGGATTGATTGCGTGTATGCCGGTATCCACGCCCGTTTTACTGCGATCGGTCTCCTGTCGCTCGATCTCCGAACGCTTCATCGAAGACTCAACGTAATCTTTAACCTCTTTGCTCGCATCCCAGCCATTGTCTATCCACTGATCAGCTAACTCAGGCGAAATGACCAAGAAGGTTGCTCCACCCAAGGTATCCGCTCTTGTAGTGAAAACCTTAACGTTAAACTTATCGTCTTCGTGACCTTGTACGTTCTTAAGCTTGAAATCAATTTCGGCGCCGACACTTTTGCCAATCCAGTTGCGCTGCATCGTCTTAATCTTCTCTGGCCAGTCTAGGTCATCAAGCCCTTCAAGTAAGTCATCGGCGTAAGCCGTAATCTTAAAGAACCACTGCTTGAGCGACTTTTTAACAACTGGGTTCTCGCAGCGCCAACACCTACCATTTATTACCTGCTCGTCAGCCAAAACTGTTTGATCGTGCTCGCACCACCATTGAGGATTCTCTTTTTGATACGCCAGCCCATTTTTAAAGAGCTGCAAGAAAATCCACTGCGTCCAGCGATAATAACTTGGGTCTGTAGTTATAACTTCTCGTGACCAATCATAAGACATTCCGAGCTTTTTGAGCTGGGTTCTAAAATTCTCTACGTTTTGAGCAGTAGCTTCTTGAGGTGAAATTCCTGTTTTAATGGCGTAGTTCTCGGTGGGAAGGCCAAAAGCATCAAAGCCAACAGTGCGGAGCACATTACGGCCTCGCTGCCTCAAATAAAGTGCGTAAGTGTCGCTAATTGAGAAGTTGCGCACATGCCCAACGTGCAACCCAGCACCTGAGGGATAAGGAAACATATCAATAACATAGGCCTTATCATCCTTCCTTGAAGGGTCTTCAACCGCTTTATATAGATTTGTTTTTTCCCAATATTCTTGCCACTTGGGCTCAATTGATTTTGGATCGTAACGCTTCATAACTTGGCTTATTATACCTGAAAAATGGGCTTTTTATGAATGCTTTGGCAAAACAACTGAGCCCGCACCATCTTCAAATAAGTAGGCTAGGACATGGTCTTCACAAAAAATATGTTGATCATTACGAGCATCGGGATCGAAAACCGTGACCTTGTCGCCTTCCCATCCAGAGATGAGAACCGCATGGATATTGCTGTTCTCCTCGGTGCCAAAGCCTGGCTTCATTGTTACCACAACGGGATAACCACTTGATACGATCTCTTTGACGCTTTTCCCGAAAATATGCCTTAAAAAGAAATTTGCTTCTTGAGCGGTCTCAATATATCCGGCCTGTTTCATCTTCTCAATATTGGCTTCTCTACCAGCTAAATGCCAAGAGACTATCGGTACGCTATATTTGTGCCGTAGCTCTCGCGACAAAGCCGGTCGACTCCAATCTGCCGCTCCAGTCTTGAGTTCTTTACCTCCAAGATTCAAACAAAACTTATCTGGCATCAGTCTTTTCGGTAAATAGCCGGTTGCCCTAAGTAACATAAAGAATGCTAGTGGCGCGCAAAATCGAGCAGCAGCATAATGGCCAAGCTCGTCGCTAAGAGACTGCATTTTTATCACCTCAATTTGCTTCACTAATCCGCGTCCCTAAATTGAGCTCGTTTCTTTTCTTGCCACTCTTCGCCTTGGCGCACAAGCTTACTGCGATCACTTTGCTTTGCTAGTAATTTAGCCACCGCCTCCTCTGCAAAAACTCCATTTTGGGAACCTTTTGCCAAGACAACGTCGCCCTTTTTAACCAAAGCCTTAACGAGCTCACCTGCTTGGTATGGCGACTCACACTGATGCACCCTGCGGCTCGAGAGACCGCTTTCAATAGCACCCGCAACGATATATCGGCCAGCGTTCTGACCAATCGTAACCAGCTCATCAACCTTTGCTGCCGCATGGCCCACATCTCGGTGCCCCTGCTCCGTCATAACACCAAGTTCGTTCATGTTGCCCAGAATTGCGATATGGCGACCTGGTAAATCAAGCAACGTATTGATTGCAGCAATTGTCGCCTTGGGGCTTGAGTTGTATGTGTCATCAATGATGGTTGAGCCATCAACGCCTTCAAAAACCTGCATTCTACCTGCGGCAGGAGCATATTCCTCGAGCCCTCTTTTGATCTGCTCCTCCGTTAGACCGAGCTCCTCGCCAACAGCTCCCGCGAGAGCCAGCAGACTCAAAATATGTCTTCCTATAAAGTTTGAGTTAACCAGGGTCTCGCCACCCTGCAGTTGAAGTCGACCACTAAAAGTTAGCTTCGGGCCCCGAACAACGCCTTCAAAGTGAACATTACCCTTATCAATGCCATAGGTCTGAATAGGCTGCCCGAGGGCTTCTGCTTCCTTCATTACGCGCTCATCTTCAGCATTTAGCCATACCGCTTTACTGCCATGAGCAAGCGACATCTTCTCATCAGCAATTGCGTGCACAGAGCCAAATTGCTCAACATGAGCCGGAGCGATCGCATTAACGATTCCAATATCCGGCGTTATGTAGCGCATAAACTTTTTGATGTCACCAGGGTTGTCAGCTCCCATCTCAAGTACCAAAACATCATACGGAAACGGTTTTCGCAACTTCTTATCAATCTTTAGTAAAATTTGAGCCCATTTTGCTGGATTATTGAGGTCTCTTGGTATATCGAGCTCAAAAATTGACATCGGCAAACCAATCTCAGAATTGAAGTTACCCGGATGAGCTTGAACACGGTACTTCTGCCTCAACACCGAAGCAATTGCTAGCTTACCCGTTGTCTTGCCCACGCTCCCTGTAATAGCAACGACTTTAAGCTCGTGCTTCTTGATCAACCTTTTTACACACCATTCAAGCTGCCTCGCAATAAGCTTGCGCGATGCGTTTTTAAGATGTGGCGCCAGCCGCTTAACGGTTCGCTTCATAAGTTGAATTATACCACTCATAAGGTAAGCGATATAATGGATATCAAAGGATGAATCATGAGCAAAAAGTATAAGGTTGTAGATCTAAAAGATGTAAACAATATCCTCACCAGCTCGCCAGGTGAAATCAAG
Organism: uncultured Candidatus Saccharimonadales bacterium; assembly: GCA_964632435.1. Taxonomy (GTDB): domain Bacteria; phylum Patescibacteriota; class Saccharimonadia; order UBA4664; family SCTI01; genus CAZWEJ01. The sequence goes on along the minus strand of CAZWEJ010000016.1, from coordinate 4,618 downwards.
ATGATGAAGAAGCCCCTTGAAGCAGAGCAGGTGGCGGTGACTTATAGACTGATGCCTCCGAAAACAGGCGCGAAGGGAGGCCGCGGGCATAAACATAAGACTCAGGAAGAGATCGTATTTGTTTTTGCAGGCAAACTCGAGGTGAAGGTTGACGATGAAGTAATTGAATTAACGCCGAAAACTGCCGTTCGAATTTCACCTTCTGCAGCGCAGGGAATGTGGAATGACGGTCCTGATAATGTTGAGCTTTTGATTATTTCCCGCTATAGCGAAGACTTGATGGACGACGTTGAGTTCGTTTCCGACTTTTGGCCGGAATAAAAAAGTGGCCCGAGCGTCCTTGCTCGAACCACAGAGGCTATTCAATTGCCGCCAAAAAAGCGTTCCAGTGCCCCCACTCTCTACCTTCTGCTTTAGTCCCGCTTCTAGTTACCCCAATGTCTCTTATGGAATTTCTCCAGTTATGCTTCCACCTCTCATGCCTACTAGCGATTGGGAACCACCTTACGAAAGCTGGGCTCCTCCAAAACGAGCCCAGAGCCACTATGGGGTGATAAAGATTTGGATCAGCCAGTGGATATTCGCTGAATGTCTCAAGGAAAGACAGAAACTCTGTGACATTTGCAGGCCTCAGGCCTTCTCTCCTCATGGCTTCAATAACTTGATCTGTGTCCACTGTGTCCAGTAACTTTCCTGAAAAATGGACCAGGGTCAAGCTCACATCGGAAGGGCCTTCCTCACGATTTTCACCTCTTGAAAAAGGTCAAACTCCACCCGTATTGATGAAGTTAGTTCCTTTTACAAGATTAATGGTGGAGCTACAGGGATTCGAACCCTGGACCTCTTGCATGCCATGCAAGCGCTCTAGCCAGCTGAGCTATAGCCCCGTGTAACTTGGTTAAGTTAGCAAATTTGGTGTGCTAACGCAACTGCTGTAGCAGTGCCGTAATGCCGGCAATAATTGCACTAATAACTGTTAGACCAAGCAGATTTGCAATGAAGAAACCAAAACCAAAACGAAAGCCATCACTATATGATAGTACCTTGTCTTTTTCTTCTTGATCGATAAAGTTTTTTGCCATGAGTTGATTGTAGCATAAGCAAGATAATTGCGTTGGTGGGGCGAGGAGGAGTTATGTGTCCTCCTCGCCCCGATCTTCAACCCGGGGGGATTGGTCGAAGTCTAGATGTTTTCACCGTAGCCCAAGAAGCCCGGTGGAAGATCGTCGGGCTCGACCCCATGCTGAACCAGTAGGTGAAGTGTAATCAGTTCTAGATCCCTGCGAATTTCAGATTCAGCAAGGTCCAGCTCTGTGTCCAAATCGTCCATCTGATCCTTCGTCACCAGTAGCTGATATGATTTCCCACACTCGGGACATTGCATCATCAGCTTCCAGATTCCGCCCTCAAGTGGTTCCGAACCTATGTCAAAACTTTTCCCATGCTTGCAGTACGGGCAAACCACTGCATGGGTTGATGGAGGCCTTTCTATCTCATTGAATGGCCAGCCTGGACCGGCCTGCTTGATCGCTGCCGGTATGTATTTCAAGTTCCTCACCCCAAAACCGTTTTTGTTTGTGTTAACCATACAAAAAAACCCTCCAAAATGGAAGATTTTTTGTAAATTAAATAAGCAATTGGTGGAGATAGGGAGATTCGAACTCCCGACCTCTGCAATGCGAATGCAGCGCTCTAGCCAGCTGAGCTATATCCCCTCAACCAGAACATTGTACGACAGCGCTTTGATCTAATCCAATTACCACTCAATATCAAAGCCGGCAATAACTACCCTATCACCTTTTTGAGCGCCCTCTTTCTCGAGCTGCTTCGCAACCCCTGTTTTCCTCAAAATGTCTCTAAATCGATCAACCGACTCATCTTGGTTCCAATTAGTTCGCCTAGCAAAGCCTTCGATCTTTTCACCCTTCACCTCGTAATGGCTGCCCACCTTCTCGATACGCCACAATTCAGGCTGAGAAGCTTCATCAATAATCACCCTCTCTTCTTCTTCCCTGAAGGTCTTTCTCTTTTCTCGCTCAATACCAACTAGTTTCGCTGCTTTATCAAGTAGCTTATCCAGACCCTTGTGAGCAGACGATGACATCAGCAAGACATCCTTGGCTCCAGCTGACTTTAATTGCTTTATTAATGGCTTATACAGCTCCTCATCAGGTAGAAGGTCGGCTTTAGACAAAGCAACTATTTGAGGTTTGTCACTTAGATCAATAGTGTACGACTTAAGCTCTTGAAGAATGGTTTTAAAATCACCTGCGACGTCGTTTGAGTTCGAGTCAACCAGATGGATAATTACCGCCGTTCGCTCAATATGGCGCAAGAAATCGTCGCCGAGCCCCTTGCCTTCGCTGGCACCCTCGATCAACCCCGGAATATCCGCCACCAAAAAGCTATCTTCGCGCCAATAAACCACGCCAAGATTGGGGATGATGGTGGTAAAGGGGTAGTCGGCGATCTCTGGCTTAGCGCTTGTAATAACCGAGAGCAGAGTCGACTTACCAGCATTAGGAAGACCCACCAAACCAACATCCGCAACCATCTTCATCTCTAGAACAAGATTTCGATGCTCCCCCGGCTCACCTACCTCAACAGCCCTTGGCGCCTGCCTGGTAGACGAAGTAAAGTGTGCATTACCAAAACCACCACGGCCACCTTTGGCAATTACCTGGCTTTGTTCATTTTCGGTTAGATCTGCCAGTAAATTCTCACCTTCGAATATTTGGGTACCCATTGGTACCTTAACAATAATATTATCTCCGGATTTACCATGACTCCGGTTCGTCCCACCGATCTGCCCATCTTCGGCTTTAATGAGCTTTTGCTTTCTAAAAGCTGCTAAAGAGTTGAGGTTATGGTCGGCAACAAAAATAACACTTCCACCGCGGCCACCATCGCCACCATCCGGACCGCCCATTGCGCGATATTTCTCACGACGAAAACTCAGGCGGCCATCGCCGCCCTTTCCTGCCTGGACATTTATCTCAACTTTATCTGCAAACATGGCCTTATTGTAGCATATGTTTGATTGACTTTTAATACTTTTTATGCTATTGTTACACCTGCATTGTACCCTACAAAAAGGAGTGGTGATGGAGACGACGCTCTCTGTCGACACGCGCCTGAGGAACATCTACGGGCGCCCGAACATCCGCAGTACCAGCATCCGCCTCACGCTTGAGGACCCTGGTCCTTTTACGTTGAGCTGCGGCATCGCATGGAACCTTGGCGACAAGTTCAACCACGTTTCCGCGATCATGGGATACCCTCAGCCGGAGCCCAGGCATCACTGCTACAGCTTTGTGCTCGTGGTTCCGAGCATTATTCCTGCTGGTTTCATGCTGACTGAGCCCCTTCTCAATGGGCTTGATGTTGTGAACTACGGCCCCTACAGCCTGGTCTACATGACTCGTCGTAGTACGATTAGTTCTCTTGCTCGCCAGGTTGACGCTGATCGGCACGAGCCTAACGTCGACCTCGTTGTTAGCTACCTGCATAGGAGGATGGAGAACCTCTTTTACTGGGCCGATTGGACTTAGGAGTTCTCGCAGTACCGTAGGACCTCAATGCCACTTTCAAACGTATTGAGTACATTGCAAGCCTTACAACACTAATTTAAAGATGTATGTAAGGCCTGACCCCAGAGATCTAAAAGTTATATAGCTGAGATCAGGTCTTAAAAAAAGAAACCGCCCTTTCGGGCGGCTCTTTGTTTACCAATTTTTGTTTAACTAATCTTAGTAGATGTAACGGAAGCTTGAAGCAGGGACTGTTCTGGATGACACCCTGTTCCAGCCATTGTAGTTCATCTCGGAAACTGTAACCATTCCACCGCTAACGCTTTCAACGTATGCTACGTGTCCGTAGTATCCGGCACCGGTCCAGGCAATAGCTCCTGGTCGAGGGGCGCTACCAACGCCATATCCAGCAATCTGAGCGTTTCCGTACCAAGTTCGAGCATTACCCCAGTTTCCTGGTACAGCACGCTTACTTGCGACATACCATGTGCAGTAACCGTATGAGTAGCTGTTTGATCGACTACCTGGGCTAATTGAAACCTTTGCAGGAGCGCTTGAGCTAGCTACCGCTGCTGGAGCTGCTGGTCTTGGAGCCTGTGGCATAACCCCGTCAGGGATGATGATCATTTGACCAGGCTGAATACCATCAACTTCTGCGTTATTGAAGGCAATAATCTGATCGGCATTTGACTGATACTTCTCGGCCAAAGACTCTGGTGAATCACCAGCGTTAACCTTGTACTGAATTCCTGAAATAGGAAGGATTGTAAGGGATTGACCAGGACTAATATTGTCAGAACCGCTCAAGTTGTTGGCCCATCGAACCGTATCGGTTGTGATGTTGTACTCGGCAGCGACAGACTCAATGGTGTCGCCTGACTCAACTTTGTGCTGCAAAACTCCACGGCTGGCGGCACCTGCGGTGTCTACAACCTGTCGTTTTGCCAGAGTGCCATCATCGGCAGTGGCAAGCGCAACCTGAGCGTTGAGAGCCTTAGAATCGTTATTAACTTCTGGTGTAACCAATAGGCTGGTTGATGTTGCAACTTTTGCAGCAACCTCAACAGCCGCCGCCTGCTCCAACACTG
>CAZWEJ010000015.1:0-14102 GCA_964632435.1 uncultured Candidatus Saccharimonadales bacterium | reverse complement strand
CTTAGCTATCAAGAAAAATTACATTTAAGATATAATAACCATATGTCAAAATACTTCATCACCACGCCAATTTATTACATCAACGATAAGCCGCATATTGGTCACGCCTACTCAACAATCGCTGCCGATGTTTTGGCGCGTTGGCATCGTCATAATGGCGAGCAGGTTTTGTTTACTACTGGAACCGATGAGAATAGTCAGAAAACGGTTGAAGCTGCTAAGAAGTCGGGGCAAGACGAAAAGGTTTATACCGAAAGCATGGCAAAGCTTTGGCAAGCCACCTGGGATCAGATGGGTATTAGTTACAATCGGTTTATTAGAACAACCGAAGCTGATCACAAGAAAGCAGTTTATGAGCTGATTAAGCGTTCAGAGGCGGCTGGCGACATATATAAAGGTGAATATGTTGGTCTTTATTGCAACAGTTGCGAAGAGTTTAAGCGGGATGCCGATCTTGAGAATGGGAAATGTAAGATTCACAAGGTTGATGCAGAACAAATCAAAGAGGAAAATTATTTCTTCAAGCTTTCCAATTATCAGAAGAAGCTGCTTGATCACATAAAAGAGCATCCGGAGTTTGTGCAGCCTGCCAGTCGCCGCAATGAGGTGGTGGCCTTTATTGAGCGCGGGCTAGAAGACTTTAGTGTTTCGCGGCAGGGGGCAAAATGGGGGATACCTTGGCCGGGAGATTCTAATCAGGCGATTTATGTTTGGTTTGATGCCCTGACAAACTATTTAACAGTGACTGGATTTCCGTCAGAGCAAAGTGGGTGGTGGCCGGCAGATCTCCACATTGTCGGTAAAGACATTATTAAGTTCCACTGCATTTACTGGCCCGCCATGCTAATGAGTGCAGGACTTCCTTTACCCAAGGTTGTGTTTGCTCATGGGTTCTTCACAATCGATGGTCACAAGATATCAAAATCGCTTGGTAACACAATTGATCCAGTTCAGATGGCAGGCAATTACGGCATCGATGCCTTGCGCTATTTCCTGCTTAGAGAAATCCCATTTGGAAATGATGGTGAGTTTAGCCACGAACGTTTCCGCACTGTTTACGAAACCGACCTCGCTAATGAGCTTGGGAATGCGGTTCAACGCGTTGTATCAATGATTACGCGATATTATGGTGGTTCGATAGGCGAGAATTGTAAATCGGCACATGATACCGGAGTTATCAGGGAGTACATCGAGAACTACCGACTCGATAAAGCTCTAGAAGAGATTTGGGTGCATGTTAAGGGGATAAATCAGTTTATTGAAGACGAGAAGCCTTGGGAGCTAGCTAAAACCGATAAGGAGAGATTGCTTGAGGTTCTCAAGTCGGCAGTTGGAGATATTTTGCATGTAGCCGAGCTGCTTTTACCTTTCATCCCAGCAACTGCAGAGAGAATTGCAAAAACTTTTGAAGGCGGCAAAGTGAATCCTGAAGTCGGGATTCTTTTCCCGAAGTTTGAAGATCCGACTGCAAGCTAGGTATATATGGTAGAGTCACAAGCTATGCCAACTCTTAATAACGTTGAAACTATCCCGGGTGTGTCTTGGGTAGACACACATGCTCATATTCACTTTTCAAACTATCTCGGGCAGGTTGATAAGGTTTTGCATCGAGCTGCGGAGGCGGAAGTAAAAAAAATTATCACGGTGGGGGTAAATGTCAGTGATAGTCAAAAAGCAGTTGAAATGGCTGCGACCTACGAAAACGTTTGGGGCGCAGTTGGGATACACCCTCACGAAGCCTCCGAAATCGATCAAGGAATAAAATACATAAATGATCTAGCCGGGCGTAGAAAGGTTGTCGCAATAGGCGAGTGCGGCCTGGATTTTTTCAAAAACTACAGCAGTGAAGAAGATCAAGAGCGTGCTCTGCGTAGGCAGGTTGAGCTGGCGGAAGTGCTAAAACTACCTGTGATTTTTCATGTTCGTGATGCATTTGAGAAATTTTTTAGAATTATGAAAGACTATAAGGTTGACGGGGTCGTTCATAGTTACACCGCCGATACAAAGACAATGCATCAAATTGTTGAGACTGGCTGGATGGTGGCGCTAAACGGGATAATGACTTTTTCTAAGGATGAGGGCCATAAAGAGTTGATAAAGCAAATTCCTGATACACACTTGTTATTAGAAACTGATTGTCCATTTCTGAGCCCAGCTGGGTATAGAGGCAAACAGAATGAGCCAGCAAAGGTTGTTGATATCGGAAATTACATTGCTGAAATACGTGGTTGCAAGGTTGAGGAACTTGCTTACGCCACCACCAAAAATGCTGAAAGGTTGTTCGGAATATGAGCTACAAATATTTTGATTACGCCGCCTCAACTCCCTTAGACCCAAAGGTGCAAAAAGAAATGCTCAATTTTCAAAATAAACATTTTGCCAACCCGTCGTCGCTACACAGACTTGGAAAGGAGATGAGAGAAAGTCTAGAGAGTTCTCGAAAGCGTATCGCCAATATACTTGGTGCTAAGCCGGCGGAAATTATATTTACTTCTGGGAGTACCGAAAGCACTAGAATTGCTATCGAAGGAATAGCTAAAAAATTCCCTGCTGGCCGAGTTTTGATAAGCTCGATTGAGCACGATGCCACGCGCTCTATATTCGAGCAGCTTGAAGGCGCAGGGCGAATGGGGTCAATCATAACCGTCGATGAGAGTGGCGTAATCAACCCTCAATTGCTTGAGGCAACTTTGAATGACTCAACCGTGCTGGTGTGTGTTCAGTACGCAAATCACGAGATAGGAACGATACAGCCGATAGCGAAAATTTCTCAAATTATTGAAGCAGTTCGTAAGGATCGTGAAGCTAGAGGAATCACACTCCCTATTTATCTATATGTTGACGCAGCCCAAGCGTCTTTACTAACTCTTTCAGTTGCTAGACTCGGAGTTGATATGATGTCACTTTCGGCGAACAAGTTTTATGGACCAGTTGGTATTGGTTCGCTTTACATAAAAACGGGTGTAGAGATTGCATCCCTTAATCCGGCGGGTGGACAGGAATCTGGTTTGCGAGGCGGTACCGAAAACGTTAGCGGCGCTCTTGGGATGGCGGTTGCATTAGAGCAGGCCCAAAAGAGCCGCAATTCAGAGACTAAACGACTTGAAGGCATACGGGATCATATGTGGAAAGAGCTTAAGAAGATTGACGGGGTATCTTTAAATGGCTCTCTCAAAAGCAGACTGCCCGGTAATATCAACGTTTGTATTGACGGTTCTCCCGGCGAAACCATGGTTGCATATTTGGATAAGGAGGGTTTTGGGGTGGCAACAGGATCTGCTTGCACGGCAGCGAATCAGGACCCTTCTCATGTGCTCTTGGCGATTGGCCTTAGCCGACAGCAGGCTGAGTCAAGCTTAAGGATAACCATGGGTCGTCAAACCAGTAAAAAAGATGTTGATGCGCTAATAAAGGCTTTAGCCAAAGTCACACCAAGGGTGCGTGAGCTGACTAAAAGAGCTTAAAAAGGCTACAATATACGCTATGAAAGCACTTAAATGGATTCTAGTTTTCCTTGTAGGGACCGCCCTTCTGGTTATAGGTCTAATTTTAGGGATTGGCTTTTACCTTTCACCACAAGATGAGCTAAAGAAAGCTGATATGATAGTCGCCGTAAGTGGTGGAGAGACCGAGCAGAGAACGATGGAGGCGGTTAAGCTATACAAAAAGGGAATGGCTGATACTATTCTATTTTCGGGGGCGGCTGAGGATAAGAGTGGACCCTCTAATGCTGCTGCAATGAAGAGCATTGCGGTTGCTGAAGGTGTCCCAGCAAAAAACATTCTTATTGAAGAAGAGTCGGCCAATACCGAACAGAACGCACTATTCAGTAGCAAAATAATCAAAGACCAAAAAGCCACCAGTATTATTTTAGTTACATCCCCATACCATCAAAAGCGAGCAAGCCTCAACTTCAAAGAAGTTTTGGGGCCAGGTGTTGAAATAATTAACCATTCGGCTACCGACAGTTCATGGAGAAAGAGCAGTTGGTGGACTCAAGACTATACGGTGCAGTTAACTCTAAGCGAACTGCAGAAAAACCTCTATGTCGTCTCAACCGATCCACAGGTTAAGCCTTGAATGATGCACTGATACTAATTGCCCTTTTTGGCGTCATTATTTTGGCGATCTTTACAGGTCTAAATCGTGGCTTCCTGGTAGTGGCTGGTAGTTTTTTATCTCTGTTGATCGGTTTAGCAATTGCGGGTGTGGGGTACAAGACTCTAGGTGCCTTTCTACATGATCAGTTTGGAGTTGTTGTATCTCTAGCAAACGTGTTGTCTTATGTGCTGCTTCTAGTGTTGGTGCAATTTGTAAGTCTGTTGATTCTACAGCGGGTCATTAAGCTACTGCCTCACCAAGCTACATTTTCGCCTGCAAATAGAATTGGTGGTGCAATAGGTGCTGCACTCGAGGCAGTTCTGCTATCGGCGGTAGTTCTCTCTATTATTGCTAGCCTCCCGATTGATTCAGCCGAGAAGGCAAAATTTACCGATGGCCAAGTAGCTAGACAACTAATTGGTATTGGAAATCGGCTTCAATCGATTGTGGGACCTCTTCCCGAGGAAGATTTAACAAATACTCTCAACTTGCTAACGGTTGATCCCGAAAGCGAGAAAAAGATCGAGCTTGGGTTCAAAACTACAGACGTAGCCGTTAATGAACAGGCAGAGGCTAGAATACTTGAACTTGTTAACAAAGAGAGAACATCAAGGGGGTTAAAAGCTTTAATGCTCAATCAAAAAGCTCGTGAGGTCGCACGAGCACATTCTCGAGACATGTTTGCACAGGGTTATTTTTCGCATATTAGTCTTGATGGCCGTACTCCATTTCAGCGGTTGGAGGATGGAGGAGTTAAATTCAAAGCTGCTGGAGAAAATTTGGCTCTCGCCCCAACAATCGACCTTGCACATACTGGGTTAATGAATTCTCCCGGTCATAGAGCAAACATCTTGTCAGATAATTATGGAACAGTTGGAATCGGTGTTATTGAATCACCTAAATACGGTTTGATGGTGACCCAAAACTTTACCAACTAGAACTCGACAACACCATCATTTAGCGATAAAATCAATAGGTTATGAAACGGGTATATGTTGGCTTAAGCGGAGGAGTTGATAGCTCGGTTGCGGCGGCCCTGTTAAAACAACAAGGATATAAAGTCACAGGCGTCTATATGAAGAATTGGACGCAGGATCTTCCTGGAGTTAAATGCCCCTGGAAGCAGGATCTTGATGATGCCAGGGCGGTAGCTGCTCATCTTGATATTCCGTTCAAAGTTTTTGATTTCGAGAATGAGTACAAGGAAAAGGTGGTCGATTACATGGTTGAAGAGTACAAGGCCGGTCGTACCCCAAATCCAGACATCATGTGCAATCAGGAGATTAAGTTTAAGTTGTTTTTGGATGCGGCGCTCGCCGATGGAGCGGATCTAATTGCGACTGGTCACTACGCCACTATTAAGGATGGTGAGTTGATCCGAGCGGTTGATGATAACAAAGATCAAACCTACTTTTTGTATCGAGTCTCAAAAGAGGCATTAGCAAAAAGCATAATGCCTATTGGCCAGTTCAAAAAACCTGAGGTTCGAAAAATGGCTAAGGATTTCGGTCTGCCGACTGCAGATAAGAAAGACTCTCAAGGAATTTGCTTTGTTGGGCCAGTCGGTATGAAGTCTTTTCTCAAGCAGTATGTAAAAACCAGCCCAGGCCAAATAATAGATCAAGAAGGGAAGGAGATCGGGCAGCACGAAGGAGCGATATTCTATACAGTTGGGCAGCGCCAAGGCCTTGGAGTTGGCGGTGGTAAGCCTTATTACGTTACTAAAAAAGATATGGAAAGAAATACTGTTTATGTGACAACAAATCCTGATGATCTAATTATTAATGGAGATTCAATTAAGCTGTCCGACCTGCATTGGATCAACTCAATTGCTAAAGCAGAAAGTATATATAAAGTGAGATTAAGACACCGCGGTCAGTTGATTGATGCTCTAATAGATGGCGGTAAACTGATATTCAAGTCCCCCGTTAAATCAGTGGCTACTGGTCAGTCGGTCGTTATCTACGATGGAGAAAAAGTTCTGGGTGGCGGAATCATCAGCTCAAGCAGTCACAAAATGCTACAATATCACCTATGACAACAAACGAAATTCGCGATAAGTACCTAGAGTTTATGGAATCAAAGGGGCACGCAGTCATTCCCCGAGCCAATATTGTGCCTAGTGATGATCCAACCACTTTGTTTACAGGTTCGGGTATGCAGCCATTGGTCCCGTATCTTTTGGGGCAGGAACATCCGGCGGGGGATAAGCTGGTTGATTCACAAGCATGCTTTCGAGCCGAGGATATTGATGAGGTAGGAGACAACCGTCACACCACTTTCTTCGAAATGCTTGGGAACTGGAGCCTGGGTAGTTACTTCAAAAATGAGCAACTGCCATATGCTTATGAGTTTTTTACAAAAATTGCTGGTCTTGATCCAAAAAATCTCTATTTCACAGTTTTTATCGGTGATGAGGAGTTAGGAATTCCAAAGGACACTGAGTCTGCTGAAATTCTTAAAAGCATTCTTGAAAAAGATGGGATTGAAGCTAAAGTTGCCGAAATAGGGAGTGAAGAGGACGGCTCAAAACGAGGAATTAAGGAGGGTGAGCGAATCTTCTACTATGATGCATCAAAAAACTGGTGGAGTCGTAGTGGTGTTCCTCAAAATATGCCTGCAGGCGAGCCAGGTGGTCCTGACAGCGAAGTTTTTTATGATTTTGGTACTGATCATGACAAGAGTTTTGGTGAGCATTGCCACCCAAACTGCGATTGTGGTCGATTTCTCGAGATTGGAAACTCGGTGTTTATGCAGTACCGAAAGAAAGATGACGGTTCATTTAGCGAGCTCCCTCAGAAGAATGTTGACTTTGGTGGCGGCTTAGAGAGAATTGCCGCCGCAGCAAATAAAGACGCAGACATGTTCAAGATTGATGTCCTATGGTCTTGTATTGAAACTCTTCAGGAATTATCGAGTAAAAAATATAACGAACATATGGAAGAGATGCGGGTTGTGGCTGATCACCTTCGAGCGGCTGTCTTTATGGCGGTTGACGGTGTAACTCCAAGTAATACTGCGCAGGGCTATGTCATGCGCCGACTTCTACGACGGGCAATCCGTCAGGGGCTTGCTCTCGGAGTAAACGGCAAGCTTGCCGAAACTGTTGGCGACACGGTTATCAATCAATATGCAGGCAGTATGCCAGAACTCAAGGAAAATGAGCTCAGAATTCTTGAAGTCCTAAGAGCTGAGGAAGATAATTTCCGAAAGACTTTGGAGCGTGGAGTTAGGGAGCTTGAACGAATCGTCGGAAAAGAACACAAACTCTCAGGTGAGCATATTTTTAAACTTTTTGATACCTACGGTTTTCCTCCAGAACTGAGTATTGAGGATGCAAAGCGCCTTAAATTCGATGTCGAAGAAAGCTGGCAAAAAGATTTTGATCAACACATGAAGGAGCAGAGAGAGCGTTCGCGAACTGCCACCGCTGGTATGTTTAAAGGTGGCCTGGCAGATCAGAGCGAGCAAACAACAAAACTACACACAGCCACCCACTTGATGTATGAGTCGCTAAAAAGAGTGCTTGGTGATCATGTTGTGCAAAGAGGTTCCAATATTACACCAGATCGTCTGCGTTTCGATTTTTCTCATCCTCAAAAAATGACTGACGAAGAAAAGAAGGCGGTTGAGGACATGGTAAACGAGCAGATAAGGGCCGACCTAAAAGTTGAGTGGAAAGAATACCCAACCGATGAGGCATTCAAGATGGGAGCCAGTGGTGCTTTTGGCGATAAGTACGGCGACACGGTGAAAGTTTATACGGTTGGTAATCCTGGTAAAAAGCCATTTAGTATAGAAATTTGTGGTGGCCCGCACGTTGAGCACACTGGAGTGATTGGCCACTTCAAGATCAAAAAAGAAGAGTCCTCAAGCGCTGGGGTGCGCAGGATAAAAGCTGTTATTGAATAACGAAAACGCCGCCCCCAGTTAAGGGAGCGGCGCAATTTTATGCCGCAACGGCTTGAAGATCGCTGTCCTTTGCTTCGGTGTAGTTACCAAAGAAGTCTTTGAACATGGTGACCCTCTTCTCGCTATTGTTGGCGTACTCGAAAGTCACAATGTTGAACCTGTCTATCCCGATGACACCAGCGATCAAGACCGCGAAATTCTTCATCAGGATCCGGTAACTCCACTTTCGGCCGCGAGCACCAATCTCAAACGAAGTTCTGCCTCGGGACTGATGAGCCTTAACGTTTTTGACCAGCCAACTGCTTTTCATCTGGTTGACGATGAGTGCAATCTGATCTGGTTCGATTTCGACTCCGACCTCGAATTTCCAACATCTAACTTCGTGGCCACACTGCATGTACTTGATGTCCATGCTCACGCCACCTTCGCGGTCGACTGGGAGCGAGAGTGCACCTTGGTCATCCGGTAGCGACCATTGACCCGTCTGTAAGAGCGTGTCTTGGGGTCTTCTCCGACGATATGCCGAAGCAAGTCGAATGACTCGCAATTGATTTTCAAGGCGAGGGTCTTTGCCAAAGTGGCATCGAGGTACTCCCCAAGCCACATACCAAGGTGAGGTTCGATGTAGAAGTAGCTGAAACCGCTCAACGACTTTCCCCAAGCAACTCTCACCAGAAGTCTTTCTTGGAGCGCGAGGCTGATCTCTTCGCACTCAACGTCAGTCATCTCTTGTTCTAGCCTGAACTTCCAGGCTTTGTTTTGTGAGTCATACATATACTCGAGTATCAAAGCGGAGGCTCCTCCCGAATTGAAAGGTACTAAACTGGCATTAGTTATACCATAAGGGTCATGATTATAAAAGATTTTAATAAAAAACTATTGCATAAGCATAAGCTTTTCTGGTATCAATTAATTAACAGATCGTACAAAAACAAAAAAGGAGTAAAAAATGTTGAACAGAACCAGCAACGGTTCAGTAGTCATTGAGCTATTGGTTAGCATTGCACTTATTATTGGTGTTGGCGCAACAGCTCATGCGGTGCAGCATTCCCATTCAAACGCTCAGGCTTCGAATCAAGCATTGCTAACTGAATAATCAAAAGAAAGAGCCCCATCCGAGGATGTGACTCCTTCTGATGGGGCTACCGGACGAAGACGGCTCTTCTTGCTGTGTTGTGGCGAGAGTGAACTCGTCCTGGCCGCACGTTACCGTGCATGACCTCGTGAATTCCGTCGAAACGTTCATCTCGAGGCTGTGGGGCGGGCTTGGACTTCCGCTTGGGCTTTGCCGCCGCAATTTGGCGGTTGATCGCCCGCTCTTCCCGAGCCTTTTCCTGTGCGCTGCGCCGCTTTGCGGCAGCTGCCTTCCGACGGTTGCGCTTGTTGGTGCGTCGATTTTTGGTGTTTGACTGTGTGCTTTGAAGCGTCTCAATGCGAATGATCTTGCCGCCCTTTCGGGTCACCATGATCTTATCGCGACGCTCCAGCTTGTTGATGATGGCCTCAATGCTACCTCGAGTAATACTGCAGCAGTGGGTGCCCTTGTCGTGTGCAATCTTCTGCACAACTTCAAGCCCATTACCGCTCTCGATTGAGCCGTTGCGACTGGAGATCGCAGCGAGAACCATCTTATCGCTAAACTTCACTTAGGTACCTCGTCCTCGGGGAACAGAATCAAATATTGTACTATAAATACTTATGTTTGTCAACATTTCAACAGATGTAAACACAAGCAAGATGCTTATGGTAAAAACTATCGGATCGGGGTACAATACAAGGGTAAAATTATATGAAGGCAAATGGCCCTGAAGTTCGTCGATAAATTCCGTAAGAAATCAGATCCGAACCAGTACTTAGTCGCCCTAGACATTGGGACTGAGTATGTTAAAGCCCTCATTGGAAGAGTGGCCGATAATCAGGTTGAAATAATTGGTGTTGGGCGGCAACATCAGCGGCTGACCGATATGCAATCGGGAGCCGTAACCGATATTGCGGGTGTCGTTGATAACTGTGATGCGGCTTTAAGGCAAGCCGAAGAAATGGCCGGCGTTGTTGCCAAAGATACTGTTATCGGAATTGCTGGTGAGCTCGTTAAGGGCACAGCCACAACCGTTAAATATAAGCGCACTGATCCTCAAACTCGAATTGAAATGCCAGAACTTCGCAAGATACTCGACCGTGTCCAGGATAGAGCCTTCGATCGCGCTCGCGAAACTCTAGCTTGGGAGACCGGCCAGCAAGAGATTGATGTAAAGATGGTCAACACCGCCATTGTTGACGTCCAGATCGATGGATACCGCGTCACCAACCCGATCGGTTTCCAGGGTCGTGACGTTTCAATTCAGCTCTTCAATGCATTTGCCCCCATGGTTCATATCGGAGCCATTCAACAGGTAGCGAATAATCTCGATCTAAATACGATTAACATTGCAGCCGAGCCTTTTGCCGTCGCAAAAAGCGTTGGCGGCGAGGAGTCTAGTGACTTTAGCGCCATCTTCATTGATATTGGTGGTGGGACAACCGACATCGCCCTGGTGGATAACGGAGGGGTTGAAGGCACCAAAATGTTTGGGATTGGAGGCCGAGCCTTCACCAAGCGAATTTCTCAAATTGCTGGCGTTACTTTTGAAGAAGCTGAAGAGCTCAAACTGGATTATTCAGCCGGTAAACTGGCTCATCCCAAAGATAAGGCGGCGGTTGAGCAGGCGGTTAACGACGACATTAAAGTTTGGCTCAGTGGCGTTGAGTTAAGCCTGGCCGAGTTTACTAAAGTAGATCACCTTCCTTCAAAAATCCTGCTTTGTGGTGGGGGAACTGGTTTGCCTCAGATTACGCAAGCCTTAAAGGGCGACTGGTACAAGAAGCTTCCATTTGCTCGTAAACCACAGGTTGCTCACATTGCACCTTCTCAAGTCTCCCGTGTTATTGACAAGACAGGCGAGCTCACCAACTACGCTGACATTACGCCCATGGGGCTCGCAAACCTCGGTTTAGATGTGATCAACACTGGTAGTATTAGCGAAAGCGTATTGCAAAAACTAAGTAAAACCCTGCAAACTTAAACTATGGCAAACACAGACCAAAACGGAATCATATACCTTGAGATTGACGAAGACATCACTTCGGCGATTGATAAACTGACAAAGAATACAGCCGAAAATATTCAGGTTGTTACCGCCAAGCGCTCAACCCTTTTCCAGTCAGTTATTAATATGAAGCTTCTAAAAAAAGCTGCCGCCGATAATAACAAGGTTCTTACTTTAGTCACCGCCGATCGAGTTGCAACAAATCTTGCTGGGCGAATCGGCGTTCCTGTAGCAGAACGAGTCGGAGAGCCAGGTCGAGTACCAAGTGTAAGCGGCCCTTCTTCTAATAACAACGATGATGAAATTGATGGTGGAGTAGTAGGCGATAACGATGCCAAGAAAAAGGCAGCCGCAGCGGGTGTAGCTGGAGCTGCCGTTGGGGCAGCAGTGGCGAGTCAAGCGGCTGAAGCTGCACCGGCAGAATCAGCAAGTGAAGCTGCCAATACACAACCAGCACCCTCGCCTGCACCTGCTGCTTCAAAGCCGGCCAATTCTAGTCCATCACCTTCTTCCGCCCCAGCCGCTAAGGCTTCTGGCGGGCAAGCAAAGCCCCCTAAGGGTAAGCGTGTACCGAACATAGGCATCATGCAAAAGCGCTTTTTGTGGATTGCAGGAGGAATTTTTGCAATCCTGCTGCTACTAGGAGCTAACTATTACTTCACGAGTGCAAAAGTAACTCTGTTTGCTAAAGGCACGCAGGTAAATGCTGCATTCAAGTTTACTGCCGATCCTTCGATTCAATCTTCAAACATAGATTCGGCAACTTTAGCAGCAAGTCAGCCATCCGTTAAAAAGACGCTCAAGGGCAATGTCACTGCCACTGGAACCAAGGACAATGGTACTAAAGCAAAAGGCACGATGACGGTCTACAATCGCACCAATAATGATCAGAAGCTGGTTGCAGGTACTAGATTCCAGTCACCGGACGGCAAGATATTTCGTTCACAATCAGATATTACTGTACCTAAAGCATTCCTTCAGAACTTCAGCCCAGTTGCCGGTCAGACTAATGTTGAGGTAGTCGCAGACCAAAATGGTGATGGTTACAATCTTGGTCCGGCTCGTTACAGCATTCCAGCTCTTGGTTCTGATCAAATATATGGGCAAGGTGGTCAAATGTCAGGAGGAACCTCTAAGACCTCAAAAGTTATCACCCAGGGTGATGTTGATAAGGCTAAGCAAGCGGCCTTAGATGCTGATAAAGAAGAGGCTCAGAAGTCATTGGAGGGTAAAATTGATAAGGAGCAAGTACTTCTTGATGCCTCAATTCAGCAGAAGGTTGATAAGGTTACTGCAAACCCAGAGGTTGGAAGCGAAGAGCCCAACGGAAGTGTAAGCGTTGAGGTTACTTACACCGCCTTGGCGGTAAACAAGTCCGATCTTACCGAGCTCACAAAGTCACAAGTCCAGGAACAAATTGGAAGCGATAAGGAAATATACGAAAGCGGCGCCGATAATATGCAGCTCACTTCAGCAGGCGCGCCATCTGCAGAAGGAGCTCAAAGCTTCAATGCCAAGGTTGCTGCCTTTGCCGGAACCAAAATTGATCGTGATCAGCTTGCCCAAGAAATGAAGGGGAAGAAAGTTGGTGATGCAATTGAAATTGGCAATAAAGCACCAGATGTTGAGCGCACAGAAATAGTTGTAAAACCTGGCTGGTCAACTCGAATGCCTGGGATCGTTAAACATATCGAAATAGAAGTAAAGGCCTCTAATCAATAGATGCCAGCCCTGGGGATAGATTATGGCTCAAAGCGAATTGGGTTATCGATATCAAGAGACCTTCAATTTACTAATCGCCTAAAAACAATTGCTGGTGGCGAAGATTCGATAGCAGAAATTGTTAAAATAATTGAGGCAGAAAGCATTCAAACAGTCGTAGTCGGCTTGCCTCGCAATTTGAACGGCGAGGAAACCGGTCAGACTCAGACCGTTAGAAAGTTTGTTGCTGAGTTAGAAGACGCCATACATGCTAATGTGGTATTACAAGATGAGGCAGATACCAGCAATCTGGCTCGAGACCGACTAAGATCCCAAGGTCTTAATCATCGCCAGGTAGAAGAGGAAGTTGATGCCGAGGCGGCGGTTATTATTCTGGAGGACTACCTGAGTGAAAAACGAGCTTAAGTGGATAATCGGATCAGTAGTTGCTTTTATCGCGGTTGTTCTTTTGGGTATTCTCATCTGGTTTATCATTGCTTTGCGGCCGGTAGATAAGGATAGTACCGAAATTGTAACTTATCAGCTTGATGCTGGAACAAGCGTCCCTGATGTATCGGAAAAGCTACAGGAAAAGGGTTTAATCAGGAGCTCAGCAGCTTTCAATGTCTACGTCACAATCACCGGTAAAAGACAGCAGCTTCAAGCAGGAACTTATGATCTTAGCCCATCGCTTTCGACTACTGAAGTAGCTACCATGATGTCTGACGGAAAGGTGGCTACAAACTTGCTTGTAATTCCAGAAGGTTCCACAATTATGAAAATCAGGCAGCTCGCCGACAAGAAGGGCGTGAATCTGCAGGACCTCGATGCAGCCTTAGTAGCTCAGTATGACTATGATTTTCTAAAGGAGCGACCTCAAGGAGCGACCTTAGAGGGTTATTTGTTCCCAGATAGCTATGAGCTTATTAAGCCTATTCGCACAAATGTGGTTGTAAATCAAATGTTGCAGAATTTTGCCAAGAAATTGAGCCAGACCGATTATGTTCAGAGATATGCTGCCCAAGGCATGACTCTGCACCAGGCGGTAACTTTGGCTTCGATTGTTGAAAGAGAGGTAAAAAGCGACGAGGACAGGGCGATGGTAGCTCAGCTCTATTTAAATCGCTTGAAGATAGGCATGCCGCTGCAGGCCGACCCAACAGCTCTGTATGCACAAGAAATAAACGGCAAATCAACAAACCGAGTCGATACTCAGATCAATTCAACCTACAACACCTATCTTGTAAAAGGGCTGCCTCCCGGTCCGATAGGAAATCCAGGGTTATCATCGTTGAAGGCAGT
>CAZWEJ010000014.1:11691-15462 GCA_964632435.1 uncultured Candidatus Saccharimonadales bacterium | reverse complement strand
AGTTCTGACATTTGATTCCTTTTATTGATGCTTATTTCATAAGAATTATAGCAGAAAAGCGGGAGTCTCTTGGGGCAATGGGTGTATCGCCCCAAGAGACTCAGTTCACGCGCATGCTGATTTGCATCTTACGTGGGCAGAGGTGATTTTGGCACATGCCTAACTGCTAGGCGGGTCCCGGGTCTTCGGCCGCCTACCCCGCTACAAGCTGTGGATAAGGATCGGGGTGCCCGGATTCGAACCGGGAGGATACTCATTGGTGTTGCGAGCGCACTGTCCAATCAGCGCACCACCCCGGACGAACTAAAAAATGACCTCTCCTGAGGCCATCCCGCATTAAAAGTACACGAAGCCTCAGCGTTTCCTGATAGGTACCAGGACGAACGCTAGAACTGGAAGAATGTTGATGTTCCATTTCCTTAGCTTCATAACGATAGAGTAAAACCGTTTTTGGGGTATGTCAATATCTAGGCCGGGATCGAAGTGTGATGTGCGTCTAGATGTGCACTAATTGAAAGTGATGCCGAGACCCCTTCCCCAACGGCGCTTGCGACCTGCCCAACCGAACCTTCAACAATGTCGCCAGCAGCAAATACGCCAGCTATGTTAGTTGAAAACGACTTATCAACCTTAATAAACCCACGTTCATCCATCTCAATTTTTCCATTAAGCCAGCTCGAATTTGGGATCAAGCCAATGAATGGGAAGACTCCATCTGCTTTAATTTCATCTTTTTCGCCATTATGATCAGCGATTACTCCAGCTACTTTGCCATCTTTTGAAACAATTTCCTTAACTTGAGTGTCAAATCTGACTTCAACATTAGGTTTTGACGTAAGAGCCTCAACTAGCACCTCTGCTCCCTTGAATTGATTCCCCCTTACAAGAATTATCAATTTTTCGACAAACTTGGTTAAAAAGAGACCCTCTTGGAGAACAGAGTTTCCACCGCCAACGGCAACAACCGTTTTCCCACGATAAAGCGGACCATCACATGTGGCACAATAATGCACCCCCTTGCCCTCGAGCTCCTTCTCGCCAGGAACGTCGAGCTTACGATAACTTGAACCAGTTGCGATTAAAACAGATTTCGCCACAATCGGTTCGCCGTTTGTGGTTATCTTTATTCCTTCATCAACTTTTTCTAAGCCGGTTGCCTCAATTCCAGTTTTAACCTCGGTGCCGAAACGCTCTGCCTGTTGCTGCATCTGCATAGCCAGTTGCATGCCCCCAATACCCTCAGGAAAACCCGGGTAATTATCTACGATTTCGGTAGTAGCGATGAGTCCACCAGCAATTGCCTTATCAACGACAATCGTTTTGAGGTCTTCACGAGATGTATACACTGCCGCCGCCAACCCAGTTGGACCGGCACCAACAATTGCTACGTCGTATATATTGCTCATCTATAGTCCTAGAGCTGCTGACAATCGAGGCTGATCAAAGCCAAGAATATGCTCTTCTTCGTCATCTTCTTTTGTGATGACTGTAAATGGGACACCCATCTGCCCACTGAGCTGGATCATTTTCTGGGCTTGCTTCTCATCTTCGTCCACAAAAATCTCTGTATACGGAATATCATGCTGCTTTAAAAACTGCTTTTCAGCATTGCAATATACGCATGTATGAGTTGAGTAAATAGTAATGTTCTTAACTTTTGACATCTGTTTTTCCCCTTATATTTTTATTATACACAAGCCGTAAAGGATTTATCCTTAGGCGCTTTTTTCGCTCAATAATTGCTTGATTATGTCCACCATTTGGTGCGGAGTGATATCGACCTTAAGGAAGTATCGAACCACTCCCTCCTTTTTTGCTTCTTCGACAACTCGCGGAGTCTCGATATTACTAAATGCAATAATCTTTGTATCTGGGTAGCGGTGATGAACATTATTCTGCTTAAGGAAGTCTAGGCCAGAGATGCCTGGCATGAGCATGTCGAGCAGAACAACCTCCGGCTTGTGCTCATCAAGTAGTTTAAGACCCGTAACAGCATCAGGGGCTTCAAGCACTTCGAACCCATTATTGTTTAGGGCGAAGCTGTACACCATTCTAATCTGCTGCTCATCTTCAATTATTAGAACCTTAGGCATCTTAGCTCCTGTTTTCTAAACATAAGAATAATAACACCGGGTGATTAGATCATCAACACCTTAAAATGTATAATAAAATTTATGACAAACCAGAAGAAAATTCCCATTACAGCTCTAACTGGCTTTTTAGGCTCTGGCAAAACAACTTTGCTGAACCATATTCTTGAAAACAATCACGGTCTAAAAATCGGCGTTGTTGTTAATGATTATGGTGACATTAATATTGATTCTCAATTGGTTGCAGGGCAAACCGATAAGATGCTCGAGTTAACAAACGGATGTATATGTTGCTCTATGGAAAATATGGAACTAGACGAAGCCATTGGTCAGTTTGCATACCCCGGAACGCCTATTGACTACATTGTAATTGAGGCTAGCGGACTTGCAGAGCCAGCCGATCTCGCGGTCACCCTAAGAGATGCAATGGGTTCTAAGACAAGACTGGATAGCATTGTGGCCGTTCTAGATGCTGCTAACTTGGAACATAATGCCGAGACAAATACGACCGCCCTTCAGCAGATCGAGTATAGTGATTTTGTGATAATCAACAAGATTGATTTGGTAGAAAGCACAAAAGTTGATCTCATCAAGCAATTAATCACAGGAATCAATGAGCGCGCTCGTATATTCACCGCTGTTAAGGGTCAAATTGATGTTAGGCTGCTTCTTGATCAAAATCTCCGCTTAGAGGCTGCTAAGGAGGAGCATTCACACGAGCATCATCAGCACCTGCATGAGAGTTATTCAACAGTTAGCTTTAAATCTGATAAGCCCCTAGACCCAGTAAAATTCCAGACTTTTGTAAACGAACAGCTGCCTGTAGAAATTTATCGAGCTAAGGGTTTTGTTGATCTCGGAAACAAGGGGCATAGGCGAAAATACATCTTCCAATTGGTCGGCAAAAGAGCCGAATTAACGTGGAGCGATTGGGGCGAAGAAAAACCCATGACTCAACTTGTTTTTATTGGCAAGGACTTCGACAAAGAAAATATCGAACGACTACTCGATGATTGTATCGACAAGAAGCCAAATGAATTTGACCCCGAAAAGCAGGTAGTACTGCCGAAGCGAGAAAGATAAGCATTTGTAACTTTGTCCATTAAATAAATTATGTCTCACACCCAAAATAGAACTCAACTAAGAGGAGTGGGATATGAAAGCTATTTATAAAGCAGACCAAGTCGCATCGGGCTTGATGCTTGCCGGAGCATTGAACTCGGCCGTCACTGGATTGACTAGATTTAGCATGGCCAAGGAGATAAGCGGGCGGCGATCATCAGGGATGAAGGTTTATTACGCCATTCTTGGCGCTGCAACTGCATATAAAATTGGTAGACTACTTGCGCCAAAGACCAAAGAAGAGAGGAACTTAGTCAAGATAGCGGGGATGTATGATCGTGCGGAAGACTACAGGAAAAAGGCCAAGAAGTATCGAAAAACGGCCAATATTTCATTTAACCAAAGTGTTAAACAACTTGATAAATACCTC
This sequence comes from uncultured Candidatus Saccharimonadales bacterium, assembly GCA_964632435.1. Lineage (GTDB taxonomy): Bacteria > Patescibacteriota > Saccharimonadia > UBA4664 > SCTI01 > CAZWEJ01. The sequence goes on along the minus strand of CAZWEJ010000014.1, from coordinate 11,880 downwards.
AGGCAACGGAAATTAATGCAAAAAAGTTAGACTGTAGTATTGCACAATACGGCCAGTGTTATAGGATGGAAGGAGCTTTAGGGGAGGAGCCGATATGGCAAACATCGCAAAAACAGCAATTTTTTTGAGCCTTCTTATGTTCCCTTCCATTGGACTGGCGCAATCAAATGTTAGAGAGGCAACCGAAAA
>CAZWEJ010000014.1:0-11591 GCA_964632435.1 uncultured Candidatus Saccharimonadales bacterium | reverse complement strand
TTATGTTCCCTTCCATTGGACTGGCGCAATCAAATGTTAGAGAGGCAACCGAAAACGCCATGATATACAATGGCGTTTACTCGACCCAGGAACTAAAACAAAAGATCACAAATGGCGATGGGGTGAGGAGTGGCAGTCAGCTTCAACAAGATTTCGCTGCGCATGGAATTTCGGTATCAACTATACAAAAAACAACTGTTGTTAATGGATATGTGACAAAAGGTGGACGAGTGATAGTTGGTGAAAAAACTGTCGCTACAAATGCAAAATCTTATGGCCGAACATACCTTGAAGGTTCAACCAAGGAAGGAGCTCTGTATTCAAGGCCAACTTCAGTTTCCTTCAATCAGAGCAAATTGCCGGCCTTTGTATTTATGGAGAACGGGCAGTTCAAGTTTGCGATTATTAAATCATGTGGCAACCTTACGACCGCTACCCCAGTTGTTGCCAAAAAAGTAACCACGCCTACCGTCGTTAATGTAGTTCAGACTCAAACTCAGATTCAAACTCAACCTTTGCCACAAACGGGGATGGAGAGTGCAGCTGCCCTTGGACTAACCGGCATAACTGGCGCTGGTTGGTATTATCGAAAGAGTAAGCTAGCCCTTTCCAAAGCCCAAAAGAGTTTATAGCGGCTTAGTACCAGCCATGGCTCAACCAGAATCTCCACGCATTACTTGGATTTCCGTAGCGGCTTTCGATATATTGTAGCCCCCACTCAATCTGACCTTGAGTACTCATATCAGGAATTTTTGAGCAAGGAAGAGCTTGAGGAATACCGCAAGCACCACTCGATCGATTTTTGGCATTTGGGTTCCAGTTAGACTCCCTATTCCACAGTGCAAGCAAAGCCGGCCAATGTTGATCGCCAAACTGGATAGCATTGAGCGAACGCCCAAGTGTGCGAGGGTCGCCTGAACCTAACGGTATATTTGTTGATGGCGCAGGAGTTGCTGGCTTAGTAACCGGCCCACTTCCGTCGCGACCAGGCAATTGCTTAACCTGCTCCCAGCCCTCCGGGACGCTTGATTTCTGTTGAGTTGATGCCTTCTGCACAACAGCAGCCTTTGAACCAGATTGGCTTACTCCCTGAGGAGGAGTCAAAACGGATGCTTTTGGAGTTGGCTCATCAGAAGCCATTACCGAATGAAAACCACCAGTGAGCACCAAAAGAAGACATACGGTTAACGTATATCGATATGCTTTGGGGTGGTGAAAAATAAATCTATTTAACATGCAAATATTAATGTAATCGAACATCATACCTGAGATTTTTGGCTTAGGCAAGCCTTAAAGTTGTTATGTTTGTCATTCCGCTTCGTTTGTAAATTAGCATTTCTGTTGATAGATTAGTTAGGTATGGCGACAAATTACTATGATGAATTTCAAAAATGGGCCGAAGGATTTTGTGCCTCAAACGATGGTGAACCAGTCGATGGCGAGTACTATGATATGCCTGGAGTCACCGTTTATAAGACACACAAAAAACCCCTCGAAGGGAAAGGCCGAATAGAGATAAACTGCGTTTCACCAGAAGCGCAGGAACACTTTTTTTGGAAATACGAAATCACCCTTGATGACTTAGAAAGCAACACTTACAAGCATTTATTGCTACAGTCTGACGGTCAGCTAGTAGAAACTTATGGGAAAAATGTCAGTAACGTCGACGAAGCTACTGCTTCCCAGATTTTGAGACAGCTGACCGAGCTATCTTAGATTTGGCATACACCTTTACTCTCTCAGAGTGTTTTCTGACAGTCGAACCATATTTTCTTGAAAAACCAGAGTGTAAAGAAATACGAAAGAAAAACATAAGAAACACCTACGATAATATCAAAGACATAATGCTCGCCCATATATACGATCCCAACCCAGATTGATACTGGATAGATCAATGACACCGTCCCCCATCTCCAACCAAACCCTCTAAAAATAAATAAGCTGATCAGTAATGGATATGCCGAGTGTAAAGATGGAACAGCCGCTACCAGATTAGGACTAAGAGTCCTATATAAAGATGGGAAATCAGTAACACCCAAGGACCACCAGATATCAGTAGAGATTTTGTGTATGTTTGGTATTAGTCCAAGCTCAGAGGCCATCCAGGGTGGGGCGGCTGGGAATAAAACGTATGTAATAAATGCTGTATAAGAAAGAATGACAAATGATACCACATACCTATTGAAGTCTACCTCTCTATACTTCCATATCAACAAGCCTGCTATAACTGGTACAAGAAAATGACACATATATAGAAGGTAGAAATAGTAATCAAACCATGAAACAGAGCCGTGATACCACCATTGTTGAAGAATAACTGTAGGCAGCTCTCCACCTGTTAGCCACTTGTCAAAATGAATCATCTCCCAGTAATTAACACGGGCATTCAAAAACGGAGCAATACTCCTAAGGCTATCGTAAATCAGCAAAAGAGCCACAAAAGGCCCAAACTTTATCAAAAACTGTCTACCCTTACCGTACAGAACGCAAAGACCTAAAAACATAAAAAACAATAGATCTGGTGTCCATATTGCCCTCCAAAAAACGATTACATATATAAGAAAGGCTAGATAGATAAATCTAATGCCAGTTAGAAGAGGTTTTTTTCTGGCAGCTTGTATTAAGCTATCGACCTTACCGAATGATTCCTTGGTGTTTTCCACTTCCGTATTATAACTCTTTTGCTTTTTGAATTTGGTCTAACGCATTCCATTCTTCTGCCAGCTTTTCAAAAGTGCCATTTTCAATCGATAAGCGTATATCAGACATCAAATTAAGAATGAAATGAAGATTGTGGTAAGTCGCAAGCTTCATACCGAGAATTTCGTTGGCGTTGAACAGATGCCTTATGTAGGCCCGGGAATGTGTTTGACAAACCCAACATGTGCAGTCAGGATCAATTGGGCCTTTATCCTCTAAGTATTTGGCAGCAGCAATATTAATACGGTACTTGTTTTGAGGATTACCGCCGCTTCTTGGTCCAATGTAAACCGCGCCGTTCCTTGCCATTCTGGTTGGGGCAACACAATCAAAGGTGTCAACTCCTCGTGCTACTCCAGCAAATAAATCACCTATCTCACCAATACCCAGTAGGTGCCTCGGCTTAGATGGATTGAGCCTCGGTTCAACCCAATCGAGAATCTGGTACATATCATTCTTATTTTTGCCCAAGGATCCACCTATAGCGTGGCCTGGAAAATCTAAAGAGTTAATGTAATCGGCACTCTGTTCACGTAGATTCTTATATGCTCCCCCCTGAACTATTCCATAAAGGGCCTGCTGACTGCGATTAGTCCACGCCTCTTTACTCCTTTTAGCCCAGCGGTGAGTTCTATCTAGTGCCTTCGCCGTATAAGCCTCATCATGGAGCGGCGATGTACATTCATCAAACGCCAATATAATGTCGGCTCCGATCTGCTGCTGGATATTAATAGAACTTTCGGCGGTAAAGCGATGGTCCGACCCATCAAGGTGCGACTTGAAAGCCACCCCTTCTTCGTCAACTTTCATTAGCTTCTTCTTACTTCGACGACGCTCAGGCGTATCTTCATCCGGGAAGATGCTACTGATCTTGCTAACGCCATGTTCCAATCCGAATCCGAGTGAAAACACCTGGAAGCCTCCGCTGTCGGTGAAAGTCGGGCCGTCCCAGCCCATAAACTTACCAACGCCTCCAAATTTTTCGACTATTTTTGAACCGGGCCTTAGATAGAGGTGATAGGTATTAGCCAACACCGCTTGCGCATTAAGATTATTGAGATCATTCACATCCAGAGTCTTAACGGTAGCCTGTGTCCCAACTGGGATAAATGCGGGGGTCTCAATTTTTCCGTGAGGGGTCGAAATTGTCCCACGCCTGGCGCGGCCGTCATTTGCGTGTATCTCAAATTTGAATGCTATAGGGGATTCTTTCACTCCAAGAATTCTATCCTATCCTGATACCGTTGTAAAAAATTTGTATTAATAAAATGGTTATGCTTTAATATCTATAGACATAAACAAAAGAGTTTGCTGTGGGGACACTAGTTAAAAAAAGAAAAATATCCAGAAATCAGTTACTGATAATTGTAGCTGTCGCCTTATTAGTAGGTGCATACCTTGTATATAAATCGTTTGCTGCAGCCGCAACTCTTTATCTAAATCCCGCATCTGGCAACAAGCCGCTTGGTACAGATTTTGTTGTAGAGGTTCGAGAAAATAGCGGAACCGATCCTATCAACACTGTTAGAGCGCACCTTTCTTTCCCTGTAGATAAGTTCCAAGTAGTTAGTATAGATACTACAACTTCAGCTTTTCCAGTTGTTGCATCCAACTACTACAGCAATACTAGCGGACTGGTTAAATTAGAAAGAGGAACCAGCGTAGATTCTGGTGTAAATGTACCTGTATCTGGCAACCAGCTAGTCGCAAAAATTACTTTTAGACCCGTAACAACTGGTTCGGGAACAATAAATGTTGATTCAACTTCGGCAGTTGTTAGGACAATTGATCAGAACGGTACCCAGGTGGGTGAAAATATTCTTACTACACGAACTGGGGCTACCTATACTATTGTAGACGGAACTGCCCCAACAACTCCTACAGGGCTAACGGTTGGAACTCGAGCAATTACATCAATACCTCTAAGCTGGACCGCTTCTACCGACAATATTGGTGTAACAGGCTACCGCGTATATAGAAACGGAGGCACCACACCCGTTGGCACACCAACCACTACTTCGTTCACGGATACTGGATTGTCCGCCAATACTGCCTATAGCTATACAGTATCCGCTGTTGATGCTGCAGGGAATGAATCTGCTAAGACAACCGCTGTCGCCACATCAACTTTACCAGATACCGTTGCTCCAACAACACCAACGGCAGTTACTGTCGGCACAAAAACTATGACTACAATCCCACTAACTTGGACGGCTTCAACGGATAACGTTGCTGTAACCGGATACAGAGTTTATCGAAATGGTGGTGCGACACCTATTGGCACCCCAAGCACTCCCGCCTTTACAGACACAGGACTAGCGCCAAATACTTCTTATAGCTACACTATTTCCGCTGTTGATGCAGCTGGCAATGAATCAGCTAAGACTGCCGCAACCGTAACTTCAACTCTGCCAGATACTGCAGCACCCACGGTCCCGACTGGGCTAAAGGTTAATACTCAAACAACAACTAGCGTGACACTTGGATGGACCGCCTCAACGGATAACGTGGCAGTAACGGGTTACCGAATATATAGAAACGGCAGTACCACTCCACTTGGTACATCAGTAACTAACTCATACACAGATTCTAATGGGCTAGCCCTTAACCAAACTTACACTTATTCAGTCAGCGCTGTTGATGCTGCAGGGAATGAATCTGCCAAGACTTCGACCATCAGTGTTCAAATAATAAAGGCGGGCGATGTAAACAAGGATGGACAAATAGACATCTACGACCTTTCCATCATGTTGACCAATTACGGTAAGACGGTTGCCCAGGGCGGACTGGCTGCGGCAGACTTAAATAATTCTGGCAACATAGATATGTCAGACCTTTCGATCTTACTTACCAACTACGGCACTTAAGACTTAGGATCGTACCCCGCTTTCGCCAGCAACTTATCGTGGCTGGATGCAGTTTCGTCAATATTAACTTCTGGGCTAAATACGCCCATCTGTCTTAGGCCTTCAACTTGCGGCATAACGTGCTCCCAAAGCCCTTCAACAACGTCTGATGGCAAATCTGCATTTACGCCGATAAACTTACCAACCTGCCACGCCTGGAAGCTTCTATAAGTTGAAATGTGATTAAGATATTCCTTTGCCTTATAGTCGCCATAAGATAGGTGGACTGTTCTCTCTGGGTCATCCAGCCTCTCAACCGCCTTTTGGGCTGCCTCAAAAATTTTGTTGTAGTTGCCTTTAGGATCTTCCTTTAAGAGGTCGCCATCGTACTTATCACCAACTTCTTCTGCTGTCTTGCCTGCTAATACATCAGGAACCCAGGCCTCGTCGTATGCATGATTATTTATAAGTTCTCTAAGCTTAATGTCGGGGCGCCTTGCAGAAAAACCTTCTGGCATCTGTTTGTCCCAGTCATCCTCTTTAATCTGGTTGATGATTTTCTTCATCTGCTTGTCCGCAGCTAAAAAAAGATCCTGCTCAGTCATTTTTATGCCCCTGCTTATTTACCAATATTGCCACGAATTAATTTTGGTATCTACTACAATAATTATAAATACTTAGAGGGACCGATCTCGATGATCGGCCCCTTCTGTTATTTAATTGCCTGGACGTCAATTCCTTCGACCTTCCAGCTCAGTTCGGCATGGAGGAGCTTGATGGCGTCCATGACGCGATTTGCTACCTCCTGATAATCCTCCATTGTCGCATCCGGTTTCACGGCAAAGTTAATCGGCTCGCCGAACACAACCCGTACCTTTGGAAACTGAAGCCTCTTCCAGTTGCGAATCTTTTCGGAATTGTGGATTGCCGCCGGCACAACCGGTACGCCCATCTCAAGGGCAAGTCGTCCGACCCCATGCTTAGCCTCAACATCTCTCAAGCTGCCCGAACGAAGACGGCCACCCTGTGGGTACATCAAAACTAGCCCGCCCTGTGAAAGAATCTCCTTGGCGGTATCAATGGACTCCTCGTCTCCAACGCCCCGCCTAACCGGAAAGACTCCCCCTTTTCTATAGACCCAATGCATTGGCCACTTAAACATGTTGCTTTTCGCCATAAAGCGAACTCGCCTTTTGGTAAAGCGCCCCACAAGAAAGTGATCAAGGTTTGACGCATGGTTTGGAGCCACAATAACTGGACCCGTGAGAGGGATGTTGTACCTATTTGTCGCCTCTACACGGTAGAACAACTTAGTAAAGGGAACCATGAACCAACGTACGACCATGTACACCCAGTTGGGCTCATGTGTACGGGCCCATTCGTGAAAAGGTTCAAAGTACTCAGCAGGACGGTCGTCCTTGTACTTTTGGGGCTTCATTCCCCCACTCAGGCTTTCCTGAGTTGTCATCCATACTCCTGTCGCCGTTTAAAGAACAAAGATGAGCTGATGCCCATCGATAAAAGCAACCATACCATAAGAATAAGCATAATCAAAGCATAAAAGTTTCATTATTCGGCTCAATATGATAAGAACTAGTTATGGCAAATGCAGTCAAAAGATACGAAACAACCCCTGAGGTTATCTTAATAATCATATTGAGAATAACTGCAATCCTTGCCGGTATCTTTCAAGTAGTAAGTGGCGACCTTGTAATGGGTGTCTTCATATTCCTCGCAACCGGGGCACTGATGGCTCCAGCCCTCTTTACACGCAACAAGATTCAAACCATGCCACTAACAATCGAGATAATCTTCTTCTTGATGATCCTGCTTCAATTCGTAATAGGAGAAACTCTCAACCTTTACCGCCTTGTCCCCTATTACGATAAACTGGTTCACTTCTCTCTCCCTCTTATGGTTGGGCTTATCAGCTTCATAATCGCCTACACACTTCACCAGACCGGCAACTTGAGAATGAGCACCGGCCCTTTGATGGTAATAATCGTTTTGATGACCTTAGGCATTGGTGCAATCTGGGAGATTATTGAGTATCTCACCGACGTTTTCCTTAACCCGATGTTTGATAGCTTGGGGGCGCTTCAGGGGAACTTTACCGAACCACCGATTGTCGATACGATGAACGACCTAATTCTAGATGTAGTTGGGGGCATCTTTGGGGCCATCCTCGGGTGGCGCTACATCAGCTATAGCGAATCACGAAAGAGTAAGCGACTTTCGAACATTGTCCAAGAACTGTCTAGTAATTTTAAGAAGTAGGTTATGGCCTAAGGGTACCGGCAAAAACCTGCCAAGCCAGAGCTGATTTAGCAACTAAACTAAGTATTACGTACATTCTTTCACCGTACATGTAGTCTGACCATTTTCCGACTTTCTTGTACTGCAAGACCATGTTGAGTGCAAAACAGTTGAAGAAGAGGAAGATCGATACAAAGATCCAGTAAACGAAATTCGGGGCTTCGCTGCCATTATTGGCGCCCGCCCAGAGGTATAGAGCAACCATAATCCAAGGAATGATGCCGGCAAGACACCCGACCCAGTAACTCAACCAGTTGGTTTTCTTTGTAGTTTGGTTGTGCACTTCCATGATTAGGCCACACAGGTTCATTACTGCAACAGCCCCAAATACGGCGATCAAACTGGCGATGTCGTAAATTCCAACAAGAAGAGAAATCGCTACCATCATGACCGAAGCCGATAGGCTGTACTCTATCCATCTTGCAGAGTTGATACCCTTCTGCAAGTTCTCAAGATATTTCTTTTTATAAATGGTTACAATCGATAGATGAGCTAGAGCCGACAAGAAGAAGAAAGTTGCTACCAAGAGAGGCAGAGACAGATCAAACAGAAAATCAGAAGCCGGTTGAAGGCTCTGAGTCATCGGATCGAATTTAAGATAATATGCCGAGATTGGCAGGGTGAAATCTTTACTTAATACTAAAATTAGTACACCCGAAATGAAGTGTAATATAGCTGCGGCCCAGTTGAGCCTGATGAGTTTTGATTGTTTCACTTTATCCATGGCCTGATTATAGCATAAGCGCTATGGCGGCCCTACTCCCAGCGGAATACTCTAAACGCGATGAAGTATATAACGATCATCCAAAGTGTCATCAACCCAATTTGAGGACCAAGATCGATCAAATGTTTACCTTCGGTAATAAGCATGCGCAACCCATCAATAACGGGAGTTAATGGAAGATACTCGGATAGTTTTTGCAGCCATTCTGGCATCGCAAACCTCGGGAAGAATGTCCCAGAGAGGAAGAGCATAGGAAAGACCACGATGTTGCTCAAAGGAGCCGCCTGACGCTCATTCTTTGCCCAACCGCCAATTGAAAGTCCAATACCAAGAATCATTGCAATACTAAAGATCGAGAATAAAGCGATTTCAATTATGTTGCCATATACATTTAGGTCGAAAACTAGAATAGCCACAACAAACTGCACCGCAATCGCTAGCATTCCAATTAAAGCTTGGCTGTTCATGTTAGCAAGGAAGTACTGCCAAACCTTCAAAGGTGTTGTGTGTAGTCTGCGCAGAATCCCCTGCTTCTTTAGTTCTGGGAACACGTTAACTGGTCCAAAAATACCAAGGCCGATAATAGAGAATCCAAGTAACCCAGCAAAGGTGTAATCAAAGCCAGTGAGACTTCGTTCGTTGAGCTGCTTACCAATGACTGTAAATGGCGGAGTAGATTGAGTTAGGTTGTTATTGATACCTCGAAAGACACCATCAAGAACGGTAGTAAGAGTTTGACCCGTATTTGAACTAGTCTGAGTATAAATTAGCTCTGCCTGGCCGGTAGGAATTCTTTTCTGCTCATCAACTTTCCCGAAATTTTCTGGTAGAAGGATGATTCCATCAATCTGACTTCGACTTAGCTTTTCGTCTGCCACTTCACGCGAATTCGAGGCATCTTCGTCAACTTTAAAGGTCTCACCTTCCTTCAACTTCTTTGCAAAATCCTGGGAGAACTGGGTCTGTGACTGATTGATTAAAGCAACTCTAAACGAAACGTCTTCGCTTCCCTTACTGATGCTTCCAAACACAAACAGGAAGATAAGAGGGAACATGATGCTAAAGAAGATTGAAAGTCTGTCACGGAAGAAACGGCGAAAGCTTAGCTTTGTGAATATATATACTGTCCAGAGCTTATTGCGGATACTCATGCTAATCTCTTAGCCCCCTACCAGTTAGATCAATAAACACATCTTCCAGGTTGGCTTGCTCAACTCGTACCTCTTTCTTGAAGCCTCGATCAAGTAACTGCTTAATAAGCTTCTTTGGTGTATCAAGTGCAATGATTTTGCCGTGATCCATGATTGCAACTCTGTCACAAAGAAGCTCGGCTTCATCAAGATAGTGAGTGGTCATAATAACTGTCACGCCTTTGTCGCGAACTTCACGGATTAGGTCCCAAAGGTTACGGCGTGCTTGAGGGTCAATACCGGTGGTTGGCTCATCAAGAAAGAACACCTTTGGCTTATGAACGAGGGCAGCTGCAATACTTAGACGCTGGCGTTGCCCACCAGAAAGATCTTCGGCGTAGGCGTTAGCCTTTTCGCGCAGCTGAACGTCGTCCAAAAACTCGATTGGATCAACTTTTTCGCCATATGCAGCAGCAAACATTTCGATAATCTCTTTAGCCTTCTGCTTGTTCTGAAAAGCCGGCGACTGAGGTTGAACGCCAATGATTCGCTTTACTGCTTCTGGCTGTTTTGCGACATCTAGCCCATCAATCGTGATGCTACCACCATCAATTGGGCGAAGCGTTTCAATCATCTCGAGAGTCGTAGTTTTTCCGGCACCATTTGGGCCAAGGATACCAAAGATTTCCCCTCTTTTAACATTAAAGGAGATACCATCTACGGCAGGCACATCATCATAAACTTTTTTGAGATCTTTAACAGTTAAGATATTCGGCATACCTAAAGAGTATATAAAAGTTTGCAGTTTTGTTGAAGCCCCAAGCCGTCGAAAAATTTTTTATACAATGAAACATTGCATTTACAAGCAATTGGAGTACTATAGGGGCATTAAGGTGTAGTTATTATGAAGAAGTTTCTAAAAGTCCATCCAGCAATTAAACTGTCGGCGTTTGCTATCGTTACGGTGTTCCTTTTACTAGTATCGCAGACGGCTTTTTGGCTGCACAACAATATCTTCAATAACCAAAACTTCACCAATATTGCCACACAGGCAATCACAATGGAATCAAGTCGCCAATCTATTGCCAGCGCGGTTGTTGATAAAGCTCTTGAAGGTCGACCCGCGCTTCAATCCGCAATTGGCGGTAGGCTAACTAATCTTGTAGCGGGACTTCTTGGAACTGACTTGGTTGAGCAATCAACCGAGAAAGCAGTTCAGAAGGCTCAGCTACTGGTTACTACGCCGCGAAAGCCTCCTGTTGTTTTAGATCTTACGGGTATTAAGTCGACTGCTACCAAACTTGCAGATGTTCTCAATCGAGACGGAGAGCAGAAAGTTGATCCAGCTAATATACCCGATCAAATCGTGTTGATAGACACTTCCAAAATTCCTAACTTCTACAACTATGGAATCACTGTGCTATGGCTAGGACCTCTGAGCTTGTTAGCTGCTCTTGGCCTTATGGCATGGTGGATTTACAAGGGAACACTTGCGGCTGTTCGAGTTAAGAGGTTCCGAATCTCACTCGCAATTGTGTTCGCGTCGGGCGTTATTGCCTTGATCGTGGGGCCACTAGTAAAACCAGCATTCTTGTCGGTAGCAGAAAGCGCCCAAGCAATGACCTTACTCGGAAATATATTTGATGGCTTCATCAAGCCGTTCAACGATCAGGCAAAAGCACTTGTTGTGGCTTCTGTGCTAGTGTTTATAGTTACTTACTTAGTGAACCCAGCACTCAATCTTATTAAGAAGTTTCGTTAAGACTTTAGAATACACAAAAAAATATCTCGCCCGTAGCGAGATATTTTTTTGTGATAGCTTTAGAGACCTAGAAGCTGCTTCTTCTTGGCGTCAAACTCTTCTTGAGTTAGAAT
>CAZWEJ010000013.1:0-15814 GCA_964632435.1 uncultured Candidatus Saccharimonadales bacterium | reverse complement strand
GCTAGTGTTTCGATGAGTTTTTGCTTCGTCATGAGAGAAGTACCCTCCTTACTGTCTCTAGCATAGCAAATGTTTATGCCTTTATAAAGCTAAAATGTTATCAAAATTCTGATGCATTTTTGGCATCTATGACAATTGATCAGTTGGCGATTTTGCGTATCAGATCAATCGATTTGGCCAAACCGGTTTTGGAATCAACGTCAATTATTACCGCATTAAACTGGCGCCGCCCATTCTCTTCCATTTCGTTACGTACACGAACATCCGGCTGCTGCCACCGTTGAGTAATTATTTCGGTTTTGACTCCGAGCGAAGAGTCCAGGGCTCCAACCATACCAACATCGCTAATGTGCGCTGTTCCCTTTGGCTGAACCTGAGCGTCGGCGGTTGGTACATGCCAATGATCTCCAATAACGGCAGTTACACGACCATCAAGGTACTGACCAATGACAACTTTCTCACTAGAGTAATCTCCATGGAAGTTGACTACAGTCGCAACTAGATTTTCATGCTTTTTTTCTTCAAGGATATTATCGATGGTTGAAAGGGGATTATCGATCTGTTTACCCGAATCAACACCTACTACCTGGCCTTGAATACTTGCAATAAGAATCTTGCCGAATGGAGTATCAGCAATTGCGTAACCCTTTCCAGCCACCCCATCCCCAAGATTTGCGGGCCTAATAACGTTTGGTCGATCAAGAGCATCTGTTCTTGAAAGCGAATGGTTACCTCCGGTGAAGAAGTCTATACCGGCCTTTTCTAGTTCATCGGCGTGGCTAGGCTGAAGACCTTTGCCATGGCTTACATTCTCACCTTGAGCAATCACAAAATCGGCGGCGGTGTCTTTGATTACATCAGGCAGAAAAGACTTGGCCGTTTCTCGACCAAGCTTTCCTGTGATATCGCCGACGTAAAGAATCTTCATATTACTTAGCGTACTCTACTGCTCTAGTTTCGCGAATAACGTTTACTTTAATGACGCCAGGATACTTGAGTGTTGCCTCAATCTTCGTGGCTATGTCCCGAGCCATTTTGATGGCAGTTAGATCGTCGATATCCTCTGGCACAACCAGCACACGAAGCTCCCGCCCTGCCGATACGGCATAGCTTTTCTGGACACCGTCAAAGGTGTTGGCAAGATTTTCGAGCTCGGTCATTCTTTTAGCATAGTTCTCGAGCGTGTCACCACGAGCACCCGGTCGACCACCAGAAAGTGAGTCGACCACGCGAATGATGACCGCTTCTGGAGTTGTCGCTTCGATGTCGTCATGGTGAGCCTCGATGGCGTGTTGAATATCCTCGCCCAGACCATACTTAGCCGCCAAATCTCTGGAAATGTGATGGTGTTGACCCTCAATCTCGTGAGTGACGGCTTTACCTAGATCGTGAAGCAGAGCCGCCGTTTTGACCACGCGGACATCGGCGCCAACCTCGCTGGCGATTGTTGCCGCAAGATTAGCCATCTCAACCGAGTGCTTGAGCACATTCTGACTATAGCTGGTTCGGAATCGAAGCTGACCGAGTAACATCACGAGCTCAGGGTGGAGACCTGCGACACCGGCTTCTTTAACAGCTCGCTCGCCGGCCTCTTTAATCATCTTGTCGACTTCGGTCTTTGCCTTTTGAACAACCTCTTCAATTCGAGCTGGATGAATACGCCCATCTGCCAGCAACTTCTCTAAAGTGATTCGAGCAATTTGGCGACGCACAGGATCGAAGCTCGAAAGCACAATTACTCCTGGGGTATCGTCAACCAGAACGTCCACTCCAGTGGCTCGCTCAATTGCCTGAATGTTGCGTCCTTCTTTTCCGATGATGCGCCCTTTGAGCTCATCACTTGGCAAAGCAACCGTTGTTACAGTGCGCTCTCCCGCTTGATCGGACGCCATGCGCTCCATGGCAGTTACCAGGATCTCGCGGGCCTTCTCATCGGCATCATCTTTCGCCTCTGTCTTCATCTTCTCAACAAAGGCGACCAAGTCGGCGCGAGTATCTTTTTCGACCATTTGCATCAATTTTTCCTTAGCCTGGTCGCGAGTAAGCTTTGCAATCTTCTCTAAATTCTTCTCCTGCTTTTCGCGAAGCTTTCTTAACTCGTCCTTGAGGTCATCAAGGCTGGCTTCGCTTTTTCGAATGGCCTCCGAACGCTTGTCGAGCTCATCAAGTTTCTTATCAAGGGTTTGCTCCCGCTCTCGCAAACGATTCTCTGTTTCTGCGATCTGCTTTCGAAGCTCTTTTTCTTCCTTCTTGGCTTCTTCCGCAATCTTTATTGACTCCTCTTTAGCAGCCAAAGTTGTTTCTTGAGCCTTGCGGTTGGCCTCATCAAGCATGGCTTTAGCTTTAGCTTCTGCCGTACTGGATTTTCGGCGCGAAGTATAAACGCTTGCACCATAGCCACCAGCAGCACCAGCTGCTAGGCCCGCCACTATTAGTAATATCTCCATATCTGCTTCCTAGAAGCGCTAGTTATGCAAAATTATCTGCGCTTGAAAAATGATCTTTGAATTGTCTATCAGTTATCAGCGTGCGCGGTAAAATGCAGAACTCAGCACGTTAAATAATATTCCAAGTATTTTTATTAAAGCCCTTTGGCATAACCGCCGTCAAGCTTACTTTACAGGTTTGGTTATATTTGGCTCTGAACCATACTCGGGAATTACTTGTTTATCGGTTGTTCCTTGATTGAGTCTAGCAACTCCATCTTTCAGCCAGTCATCGCCAACTTCACCGACTATTGAAATTTTTTTACCATAAGCGATTGAGTTTGCAACCGTAATCCCGATCCTAAGCCCAGTAAAAGACCCCGGACCTTTAAACACAACTACGCCCCTAATTGAGTCCCAGCTGGTATCGCTCTTATTTATCAATTCCGCAAGCTTTTTTAAAATGCCATCCGCCAAATTCCTACCCGACTCCCAAATTAACTTGTCGGCAATAGAACCACTTGAGTCGACAAGATAGTATTCGGATATTTCGGAATCGGTTTTAAGAGCCAAGTACATTTTTAATGTCCTCAATAATTTTTTCGTTCGTAGATTGAATTCTAATATCCCTAGAGTTCTCAATGTCGCCATACCCTAGATTAATACTAATGCGGTCATCCGGTAGCTTTCCGGCTCCGTGGTCGGCCCACTCAATTAAGTTTATGGATTTGGGATCTCCCAAGAAATCGTTGAGTTCATCCGATACAACATCATGACCGTTCAGTCGGTAGAAGTCGAAATGATGGACTGTCAGGCCATTATTGACTGGATAATCCCTACTCAAGGTAAAGGTTGGGCTGGTTACTTCTCCGTTGAAACCAAGTGCGCGCACGATCCCCTGAGCTAGAGTAGTTTTACCTGCACCAAGATCCCCTGATAACTCAATCGTTTCTCCGCCCTTTAGCAGATCGGCGACCGTCTTTCCAAGATCTGATGTTTCCTCGGAACTTTTTGTAACTGTTTGAAATATCATGCCTGAACTCATATATTGCGTAGCCTATAGTAAAGACTGCAAGGACTATTAGCAACCACGAAGCCGGTTTTATCCTCGCAGCTGCAACTTTGATTTGCTTGCTCTTTTGTTTTGCTCCCGCTTTTGTACTTTTTGTTTTTATGCTTTTAGTTGAAGCTTTTTTTGGTTTAGTTGGAGCTTTAGTTTTAGTTGATTTGGCAGCTGGCTTAGTCGTCTTTTTTATAGTCGAACTCAATGCAACTGCAGTCGGTAGAGTGAATATATTTTGAGCGCCTTTTGTAGGCATTAGGCTCCACCCCCAAAGCCCACCATCAAGCGCCCATGATTGGCCAGGTTTCGCACTTGTGTAACTTTGAGTTTGATCAACAAGTCTTGATTCTGGATCGAACAATTGAACGCTGCCACCGGAATTCGAAAGAGGAATTTTAGTCTGAGATGACATAAAGGCAATATATTGGTTGGGCGCTATTTTACCGGCGGGCAGAACGTAGCTATTCCTGAAGTTTGAGCCTCCCTTCAGAATATATCCCTCATAGGTGACCTCGAAGTCATTTGGGTTATAGAGTTCAATGTATTCATCATCGGCATCGGTGAGCGGTGATTCGGGGTCAACAAAAAGCTCCGAAATAATGAGAGTAGGATAGTTGTCAAATATTGGCTCGGCATCCAACTCATCTTCCGCTGGAGGCAGAGAGACCTCTCTTGGTTCAATTTCTGACTTTGAAGTCTGTGGTTCTGGATCGGTTCTAATAATAAAATCTTTTGAATTGTCATTAGTATCCTGGCCATTCCCGGCAAACTGATCCGTTCTGCCGGGGAGCCTTTCAATACTCTGATTAGACTGCGGGGCGGCAGCAGCTTTCCCCTCTGGCGAATTAGCATTACCATAACCGACTAAATCAATTACCCTCCCAGTATTATCAACTATGCGAATATGGCCACCCGCTGCAGCCAGGGTTGAGCTCCAATCAGCATCAGAATCAGGATAAAAACTTCTTGGAGCAACTAAGAAGTAGCTGAACGGGGCAATTAAGCCACTGAGGTCGCTTTTCCTGCTCCACGTTGTTGATGTAGCAGGCTTATAGTCAACTCCCCAGCCAGTTATATTTATTGAGCTCGAAGTGGAATTATAAAGCTCAACGAATTCCTGACCTGCGCCGGTGGAGGTTCCGGTCAGGATTTCGCTGATCAGTATGCTGGTGCTATCATCGGCGCTAACGCTCACAGGAAAAACCGTAACAAGAGTGAACGTTAGCGCCACCAGAAAACGAAATGTGCTCTGCATGCCTATCCCCTTTTAACATCGAGCCATCCGCCTCCTGGATAGCAAACAAATAATGACACCTCAAAATTAAACAAAAATTAAGGCTGTTTCTCTGGTAGACACTATCCCGCTTATGCTATAATTTCTCCAAGATGCGTATATCTGACGCCCAGCTCAAAGCGCTGTTAACCAACAGCCAAAAAGTCAGTCCGGAGGTGATGAAGGAGGCCGAAACGGTCCATGAACAAACCGGACAGCCTTTGCTGCAAACAATCCTCAAGCGCAAACTTATCTCCGAAACAGATCTTCTAAAGCTCTATGCCAACAGTATTGATATCCCATTTGTTGAGTTAAAAGATCAAAAGATACCTCATGAAGTTTTAACAAAGATTCCAGAAAGAATTGCTCGAAAATATCAGGCAGTTCTATTTGGTAAACAGGGGACGACCTTCCAGCTCGCAATGGCAGACCCTGAGGATTTTCAAGCAGCTGACTTTATTGCCAAACAGATCGGTCAAGACATTAAAATTTATCTCGCTTCGGCAAATGATATCCTAGCTGCCCTAGACCAATACAAGGGGAACATTTCTTCCGAAATAACCAAAGCTATCAAGGACAGCAATACCGAGGAAGACAAGCAGCAAGAAGTTAGCGCCAAGGAACTGGCTGAGGACGCTCCAATTGCTAAAACGGTTAACATTATTCTGGAGTATGCGGTCAAATCCAGGGCCTCAGACATCCACATTGAGCCACGCGAAAACTTGGTTCAGGTGCGCTTCCGTGTTGATGGGGTCCTCAAAGAAATGATGACTCTTCCCCGCCCGATCCTGCCCGCCGTTGTATCACGCATAAAAATCCTTTCAAACCTAAAGATTGATGAGCACCGTCTGCCACAGGATGGCCGCTTTAAGTTTGCCGTTGGCTCCAAAACTGTTGCTCTTCGTGTCTCAACCCTTCCGATCATGGACGGCGAAAAGGTGGTTATGCGTATCCTCGACGAATCAGCGCGGGCGCTCACTCTTGAGGAGCTCGGTTTTGAAGGCGAAGCACTAGACCGCATTGTGCGTGGAATCCACAAGCCCCACGGAATGGTGCTTGTTACAGGCCCAACTGGTTCCGGAAAGTCGACCACTCTATACAGCGTGCTAAGCATGCTCAATACTCCAGGCGTAAATATTTCAACGATCGAAGACCCGGTTGAGTATCGCGTTCAAGGAGTGAATCAAACGCAAGTTAATCCAAAAGCCGGCATGACATTTGCGAGTGGATTACGCGCTTTGCTTCGACAAGACCCAAATATCATCATGGTTGGAGAGATCCGCGACAGTGAAACTGCCGACCTTGGTGTACAAGCCGCCCTTACCGGTCACGTTGTTCTTTCAACCCTTCACACCAACAATGCTGCAACATGTCTGCCCCGCTTACTCGATATGAACATTGAGCCCTTCCTGATTGCTTCAACCGTAAACACCGTTATCGGCCAGCGCTTGGTTAGAAAATTATGTCCAGACTGTAAAATTCCCTACATTCCAGAAGGCAAGGTTATGGAAGATATCAACCGAGACTTCGACGTTAAAGCTGCACTTACTTACATTGAGAAAAACCGTGGCGCCACCTCGAAGCCAGTTGCCCACACAACCGATGTCAAGAAAGAATCTAAAACCGAGAAATTCATTAGCAAGAAAAAGGTAATTGAGCCTATTCACAAGATTGAGGCAAGTAAATCTATTCTAGATAAGATTGCATCCGATCCTAACATAATCAACCGATCAGAAGCTGAGGCTAAAGCTCTTAAAGAAGCTGAGGAGAACACCGCTCCAAAAGAAGAACCCAAGGATAAGCTAAGAGCTCTTAAGGATGGCGAGATCAAGCTTTATAAGCCGGGCGAAGGTTGTGAAACATGCGGTGGTAACGCGTATCAAGGGCGTATGGGAATATACGAGGTTCTAGAAGTTGATCAGGCTATACAACAGATGATTATTGGTCACTCAACTAGCGAGGAGATCCAGGCGGCGGCGGTTAAAACTGGCATGCTAACTATGCAGCAAGACGGTTTTGTTAAAGCACTCCAGGGACTTACCACAGTAGAAGAAATCTTTAGGGTTACACGAGAGTAAATGGCTACTTTTTCTTATACAGCTCATAACAAACGTGGCGAGATGCAGAAGGGCACAATTGTAGCTTTGGATCAATCTTCCGCTGCTGCAGGTCTAAATGAGCGTGGTCTTACTCCTATTCTTATCAAGTTGGACAGTGGTAAAAAGTCTGGGATTAACATAAATATTTTCAGCAAATTCGGCGGCAAAGTTAAGCTCACAGACAAGATGGTCTTCTCTCGTCAGTTTGCCACAATGATAAATGCCGGGATCCCTATATCGCAAGCGCTTTCGATTCTTCATTCACAAACTACAAATAAGAAGCTAAAAGAAGTGCTTGGAGACGCAGCCAAAAAAGTGGAAGGAGGCGCCCCTTTAAGCAGCGCTCTAGCTGATCACCCAGACGTTTTTTCTCAGATTTACATTAATATGGTCAAGGCTGGCGAAGCAGGAGGAATGCTTGATGAGGTACTTGAGAGGCTGGCCATTCAAATGGAAAAGGATGCCGAAATTGTTGGGAAAATCCGTAGCGCCATGATTTACCCATCAATTCTGACAGTAGTTACTTTTGGCGCTTTCGCTTTCTTAATGGTCTTCCTTGTGCCTAGAATGGCCTCTATTTTTGAAGGTTTAAATACTGAGTTACCTTGGTATACAAAGCTAATGATGGCAATAAGTGCTTTTTTGGTTAATTATGGAATTTATTTAGTCGTAGGTATTGTTGTCGCTGTAATTTTCTTGATGAGATATCGGAAAACCGATAAGGGTCGCCGTGTCATAGGAAAATTGATGATCAAAATGCCTATTTTCGGACAGATAGTTATTAAGGTAAATGTCGCGAGATTCGCAAGAACCTTTGGGTCACTCATGTCGTCTGGTCTATCTGTATTAGATGCCCTGAACACAACTGCTACAGCACTAGGCAATTCGGTCTTCCAAGATTCGATTAGAAGCATATCTAAAGAGGTTAAGTCAGGTAAGACTATTGCTGAACCACTTAAATCGATGGCCATATTCCCTCCGATAGTTAGCCAAATGGTTTCGGTCGGAGAAGAAACTGGTAAACTTGATGAAATTTTGCTAAAGTTAGCCGCTTTCTATGAAAAAGAGGTTGATGCTATGGTCTCGGGCATTACCTCGATTATCGAACCAATTTTGATCGTCACCTTGGGTGGTTTGGTTGGGTTTATAGTTATTGGTGTATTCGGACCTCTATCACAATTAAGTAACGCGGTGTAATGAAGAACATATTAAAAAACAAAATAGTTCTAGGGGTTATAGGTTTTATAGTAATTATTCTTTTAATATCTTTGCCAGGTATTTTTGGTGGGCCTGCTAAAGCTCGTGATAAGCAGAGAAAGGCCGACTTAACAGAAATTCAAACTGCAGTTGAAACTTATTACAAGGACAACAAAACTTATCCAAACTCTGAGTGGGTGGCAGCACTAAGTCTTGGCTCAACCCCCTACTTAACTGATATACCAACCGACCCGCTTACGGCCGAGAACTATACTTATACACCCGGCCCGAACGGCTGTTCGTCAGCATGTACTTCTTACACAATATCTGCCCAAATGGAAAAAGAAAAAGGCAAAACAGCCCCAAACGGAGTTTATAGTGTTACGTCGAAGCCATACGCCAAAACTAAATAACGAAGAAGGATTCACTTTGCTGGAGTCCGTCATAGCCATGGTTATGGTGGCAATAATTGTAATATCTGCAGTGTCTCTTTTTTCCACGAACATTATTTCACTTCAATTGGGAAATAGCAGAAGCGCAGGACTTGCTTTAGCAAACGAGAAAATGGAATTTTTGAGAGACCTACCGTACGACTCACTCGCAACCCAAAACGGTGATATCTACCCAGGGGGCACAATTGCAGATAACCAAGAAGTAACAAGGAATAATATAAAATTTAGGGTAAATACACGAATAAAGTATGTTGATGACCCCTTTGATGGAAATGCGGAAGGCACAGTACCAAATAAGCCTACTGATTTTTACAATTACGACTACAAACAAGCCGAGATTAAGGTATACACAGTAAACGATAACCGCTTGGCAGCGACGCTTACCACCAATATTTCTGGTAAAGCTGCCGAAACCGCAACCAACACCGGAATACTCAGGATTAAGGTTTTAGATGCAAATGGTCTTCCCGTTGAGGCAGCTTCGGTGAACATTACTAACGCAAGTTTAACACCAGCCCTAAATCTCAATTCAACGACTGACACAAACGGATTATTAGTGTTGCCAAAATTACCCCCCGATAGCTCTCATCGATACAAGATCACTGTTTCTAAGTCTGGTTATAGCTCAGATGAAACCATGGCTGACCCTGCAGGAAGCCAGACCCCAGTACTTATTAATCCAAATGTACTTGTGCAACAGATATCTGATGTAACTCTTTCTATTGATAGGACATCTAACTTGAATATTAATGCTGTGGACACATCTGGAAACCCAATAGCAAATGTTCCAATCACAATCACAAGTAGTAAATTAATCTTCACCAACCCGAACGTTGCAAAGACCACGCGTACAATCAGCTCCGACTCAAATGGTGTGTCTACGTTCGGAACAATCCCTTGGGACAGTTACAGTGTTTCAGTAGGCGGTGGATACAATATAGCAAGCTCATCGCCTTATCAACCATATTCAGTTGACCCAAATACATCACCAACGCTTAAGGTAGTATTAACAACCAATGGTTCTTTCCCTAGGATCACATCAGTTAGTCCGGATACCGAAACAACAGGCAACGCTAACGCCACCCTTACGATCAACGGAGCAAATCTAACGGGGGCGTCAGTAAAATTACAGCGCAACGGAGAATCAGACATAAACGGGACGGGTATTACCGGGTCTGGAGGAAGCATTTCTGCGAACCTCAACTTGAGCAATGCCGCACCCGGAAACTGGAATATAGTCGTCAGTACGGCTGCAGGTACTATAACTCAAGAAGCAGGTCTTTATGTTTCTCCGTAGGAATGAGGGGTACACCCTATTAGAATTAATTTTTGTCATTGGTATAACTGGAATGATGACCTTGGCTCTGGTTAGCTTTGTTGTTACGACATCTCGTGGATATCAATACCTAGACCATCAAAGCCGGGCGGCTGTAGATTTATCAAATACTTTGAATAGAGTATCCAAAGTTATTAGGGGCACTACCGATGTTATAGACGCTCAGGCCAACACATTAACCATTTATGGTTACTTCTCCCCGAATGATGCAGTTGTAAAAAAAATTCGCTACTTTAAGAGCGGAAATAAATTAATGGTTGGCGTAATACCACCAACTGGAGCAGGACCAAACTACACATATAACCAAAGCGATGAGGAGGTCTCTGTCTTGCAAGACAACCTTAGCATGGGATCGTCATCAATATTTACTTACTATGATGCATCAGGAACGCAATTAACGGGCACATTCGCAACAACTCAAATAAAACAAATAGGGTTGAATATGGCAATAAACCCAAAGCCCACCATTTTAGAAAAACCAATCAGTAATCAAACTATTGTCACATTAAGAAATAAAAAGGTTAACTTATGAGCATGAAGATTCTAAAATCTTCGAACGGATTCTCAATACCCTTAGTTATTGGTCTAATAATGATGTTTGGTGCTATGGGAGTAGCAATTGCCACCGTTACAGTAATGAATCTTAAATTTGCTTCGCACCAGCAAAAGTCTGAGACAGCTCTTCAAGTGGCTGAAGCTGGCGTAAATTACTACTTATGGCATCTGTCTCATGATAGCTCGGACTACAAAGACGGAAACACAACTCCGGTAAACCCTCCATATGGTCCATACACTCACGATTATAAAGACACTAGTGGTCGGAAAATTGGCACTTATACATTAACAATAACCCCGCCATCCTCTGGTTCAACAATAACAACTATCCAATCCGTCGGTAAGGTCGATGGCATAAAGGGTACGCGAACCGTGCTGGCGCAAATCGGACAACCTTCGTTCTCGAACTATATATTTTTATCAAATACGCAAATGCGCTTTTCTTCTGATTCCACGACTACCGGCCCCGTGCACTCCAATGTTGGTATCGAATTCAACGGTACAAATAATGGCCCTGTTACTGCCGGCCAGGCAACCTATAATGACGGATCGGGGAACCACCCAGGTGTTTGGGGAACTGGAGGACCAAAAAGTCAGTGGCAGTACCCAGTTCCAACTGTCAACTTCAACCAAGTCACTGCCAATTTTAACGACTTAAGAACTAAGTCTCAAAATGGTGGAGTATACCTTAATAACTCAGGTGGGATCGGATTTAACATAAGAATGAGATACGATAACTCCGGTTCATTCGACCTCTACAGAGTTAATAGCGAGGGCACCAATGGAATAAATACAACCTTCATTCGAAACCAAGCGGCTCCTTCTAACGGAATTGTATTTTCTACTGAGAACGTATGGATAAGCGGAGGCTCAGGAGGTGGTGCCGGATACAAAGGCAGAATAACTATCGCTGCCGCTAGACTCCCCGACAACCCTAGTCAGCGCAGAAACATACGTATAACCAATAATCTTGACTACGCCTCTCAAGATGGCACTAACGCAATTGGATTGATCGCCCAAAACGATGTATTCGTGCCAAGATATGCGCCCAACACTATGACTGTGGATGCCGCACTATTAGCTCAATATGGAAGCGTGGGCTACGATACTACAAATGGTCCATTAAAAACATCTTTTACTCTTTATGGAGCAATTGCTCAGTATCAAAACGATTACGGTTTTAAAGTTACGGGTTGCGGCAGTTACTGTAGAGGCTTTCCCATAACCCAATACAATTTTGATGACCATCTCGTATATGCCCCTCCCCCAATGTTCCCAACAACTGGAAACTACACAATCC
Source organism: uncultured Candidatus Saccharimonadales bacterium (assembly GCA_964632435.1). Taxonomy (GTDB): domain Bacteria; phylum Patescibacteriota; class Saccharimonadia; order UBA4664; family SCTI01; genus CAZWEJ01. Next base: position 4,113 of record CAZWEJ010000013.1, on the reverse strand, counting down.
TTAATTGGAGAGAACAATTATATTCACCATAATGATCGATTTTATAGGTGGGCTTTGCTATACTAAACTGGTAATGCTTAGAGGTGGGTGTGCGAATACCGCTAATCTATAAAGAGACACCACAATTTGGCTTCGACATTGGCACACATACCGTCAAAATTGTGCAGCTCAAGAAGTCTGGAAGTAAAACATCTGTCCAGGGATATGGTTACGCCTATTTCCCTCGTGAAGCAGTTGTTGAAGGAATTGTGGTTGACCCAGACGAGCTGGCAGCTGCCATCAAGCCCATGCTTCAAAAACTGAGCTATGGTCGCCTAAGCTCACGCCGAGCAGTCGTAGGTCTTCCAGCATCTAAACTTTTTACCAGAACCCTTCAACTCCCCCGTATGAATGACGCCGATCTTGGTCAGGCTGTACATTACGAGGTTGAGCAATATGTACCTGTACCAATTAATGACCTCTATGTTGATTATGAAATTATCAATAACACACCTGGTCCAGAAGGACACATTGACGTTTTGATGATGGCTGCTCCTAGGGCAATTATTGACTCCTATATTAAGTTGTTCGATAAGCTCGGACTCGAGATAGGTGCAATTGAAGGCAGCATGACCGCTGTTGTCCGAGCGCTTCTCCATTCTGGCGACGCCGGCGGGAGCACACTTGTCATGGATATCGGATCTATCACTTCCGACCTCACAATTTACGATAAGTTTATTCCCCTAACCGGAACAGTTCCTATTGGGGGCGAAACATACACAGATACACTAGTTAAGGCGCTCGATATTAAGTCCGATCAAGCTAATGAGATTAAAATTAAGTTTGGGATCGCTCAAAGTGGCTTTCATGACAATGTTGAGGCAGCTCTCCAGCCACAACTTGATGCTGTCTCAAAAGAGGCTAAGCGAGTTGTGAAGTTCTACCAAGATCGCGGTGAAGGTCGTCAAGTTAAAGCTATGGTTATATCAGGGGGTACCGCCAGCATGCCAGGACTGGCAGAATACTTCACTCGTGAGGTTGGACTTCCACTTACCGTAGCCGACCCCTGGAGGAACATCGATCTCAAAGACAATCAACAGAGCGATAATCACGAAGCACCAATGTATGCTACCGCGATCGGTTTGGCGTTGAGAGGTCTGCTATGATCAATTTGTTGCCTCCGGACATAAAGCAGGAAATTACTTACTCGAAAAGAAATGCTGTTCTCCTCCATTACACCATTTTGGCTGGAGCCGTCATGATTATTCTGGCGGGGGCTCTTATGGCGGCGCGTCTTTATCTCAATAACCAGATTGACACTGTCTCACTCCAAATTCAAGAAAAAGAAGCTGACATTGCTAAGAAAAAAGATCTCGAAAGCAGCGCAAAAGTTCTAAACGCCAGAATTGCATCAATTCAGAAAATTCAAAAAGACCAAGCCAAGTTTTCGGTACTGCTTGATGATCTTGCAAAGAATATTCCTCAAGGAACTGCCATCACTTCCCTAACTTTGACTGGGAACGATAAAGCTCCAGTTCAAATAAAGGTTAAAGCAGTTGATTACAAGACCGCCACTAGCGTAAGAGAGGGGATAACAAAATCTGCTCGCGTAAGTGCAGCTGATATTGAAAGTATTCAAGGTCCAGAAGGCTTAAACAGCGATGGGACTTATACTGTTGTGGTTTCATTCGCATTTAATCAGGGGCAGGCAAAATGAGGCCAAAGCGATTCTTCTATGTATTGTGCGGTATGCTAGCAGCTATGGTTATTCTCGGTGGTGCCGGTTATTACTACGCCAGCCAAGAGCTCAACGAAGGAACAAAGCAGCTCAGTCAGCGGCTCGCAGACTTAGAACTTAACAATCAAAAGCTTGCTGATCTTGAAGACCTTGAGCGTCAAAGTGAACGACTCGAAGAAATTAAGCCAATCATCTTTAATGCCCTCCCAACCGAGAAGAAGCAATCTCTGATTGCCCTTCAATTAAGAAGTATTGCTGCCAGCAGCGGTATGCAGCTTAACTCCCTTACCTTCCCTGCGTCAGCTGCTCCAGGGCCAACCAGTCAAACCGTTCCGGCGGGAGATGTGCTTGCTATCCCCGTTACCTTCCAGCTCAGGGGGAATTACGGTCAACTCCAGCAATTCCTGATGCAGCAAGAGAAGCTTGATCGATATACTACAATTACCTCCCTCGCAATTAACGGCAGTGGAAACGTTCTAACATTCGACATAACATTAAATGCATTTGTAAAACCATGAAACCAAATATGAAACTCAATATGAATATTAGCTTAAGCAATCTAGATCCGAAAATTTTGCTCCCAGCCATAAAGAGAATAAGCGGGCCTCTTGTAACTCTCTTGATTATCGGACTTGTGGGATATACAGCTTACCAAATTAGCCGCATAACATCGGTTCAACCCGATGCTGCCTACATGGAAGCAAATCGCAAAGATCACAAAACTACTAGTTTACGTATCAACCAGGAAACTATGAGGCAGCTTGAAAGTCTAAAAGCTGCAGGCGATACCACCGTCCCAGTTGTTACCGGAAAAGACGACCCCTTCCGGCTCTAAACCCCTGAAGCAGTATCCTTTCCGACCATGCCATATTTTTTGTGGTATTCCATTATTCTTTCGGCTAGCTCTCTTGGTTGTCGCGCGTATTTAAAGAGCATGTTCTTTTCGTCCCCTGCCGTTTCGGCGACTACATCACCAAAATCCATGACTGTTGCAAAGAATCCCTGTTGCTTAGCAGTCGCTTCTTGTAGTCTATGAAGACCAAATTGATCTATCTGCCTGCTAAAGAGAGTATTCTGTGTAATTAAATAGGCGCTATCTTCTGTAATGATCAATCGGTTTTGACGATAGATCCAATAAGATACGTAGATAAATATTAGTGACAATAAAATTAAGAATGACAGCACCATAAAGGCAGCGCTAGTTGATTTAATCTGGTCTGAATAAAATCCAAGGAAGTAAAACCCGATTAAAGAAAGAATCGATACAAAAATCCAAGCAGACATAGCCGGTAAAACACTTACCCAATGTCGGTAGATTACCTCAATAATTTTCTCGTCTTCTGCTATTAGATCTTTAATTTCGGCCACGAGTTTTTCCTTCTACAAAGGTATTATACTCTAAATGGTTCGATTTCTTTTTGTATTGAATCCCGAATTTCAGTTAACTTCTCAAGCTTTTTGTCTAAAGAAGTAGGGGAGTAAGTAATTTTTTTTGAATCCACCCTCTTACCTTTTCTGTCTTCTATGTTGATTCGGACTACCCCAGACTCAATATTGAATTCACGTTTGTGTATGTGCCTTACCGCTTTCCCCTTCATTAAAACATCCATTTTTAGGGTTTCGCCTGCCTGCTCATCAAAAAAATAATAAGTAATATTTGAAAATTCATTTTTTGAAATCAAACCAATTGCGGATGGGCCGTTCTGGGCGGCTAACCCCGGGAACTGGCGTAGGGGAGGGGGAGTCGATTTTTTTTGAAAGAGTAGGGGATCGGGGAGTGAAGTCCCCTCCCCTTCTGCTTCGTAATTACCCTCTCCCCTTTTTCGAAAATTAAAATTCGTGGCGAAATAAAAAAATCTTCCGCCGAATTCAATCCACGTTCCTCTTGGCTCGACTACTCCCCTACTCATAGCAATGTCGATTGAGCCGACTGTGGTGGCTCAACACCCAGATGCAAGTAGGCCTTACGAGTTGCCTTGCGTCCCCTTGATGTTCTTTCAAGCAGCCCAAGTTGAAGTAAAAATGGCTCGTAAACATCTTCGATGGTTGATTGTTCCTCCGAGCAAATTGCGGCAAGAGTTTGCAGCCCAACTGGTCCACCACCGTAATTTTCGATAATAGCCTTGAGCAACCTGCGATCGCTGGCATCAAGCCCCAGCGAATCTATCTCGAGCATTCCAAGCGCCTCATCTGCAACATCCTTGGTAATAACTCCACCATAACGAACTTGGGCAAAATCTCGAACTCGCTTGAGTAAACGGTTAGCAATGCGTGGAGTTAAACGCGAGCGCTTGGCAATTTCTTCGGCAGCCTCCTTATCGAGTTTTACACCAAGGATTCTGGCCGAACGCTGCAAAATTTTTACCATCTCTTCAAGGGTGTAATACTCAAGCCTA
>CAZWEJ010000012.1:0-15869 GCA_964632435.1 uncultured Candidatus Saccharimonadales bacterium | reverse complement strand
GCTAGTGTTTCGATGAGTTTTTGCTTCGTCATGAGAGAAGTACCCTCCTTACTGTGTCTAGCATAGCAAATGTTTATGCCTTTATAAAGGTAAATATTCTCAAAATTCTGATGCATTTTTTGGCAACTATGCCAATTGATCAGTCGGCTATTTTACGTATCAGATCAATTGATTTCGCCAAACCGGTTTTAGTGTCAACGTCAATAATAACCGCATTGAACTGACGGCGGCCATTTTCTTCCATCTCATTTCTAATTCGAACATCCGGCTGCTGCCAACGTTGTGTAATGATCTCGGTCTTTACCCCAAGGGAAGAATCTAACGCACCAACCATACCAACATCACTTATGTGTGCGGTGCCTTTGGGCTGAACTTGAGCATCGGCGGTTGGTACATGCCAATGGTCGCCGATTACTGCGGTTACTCTGCCATCAAGATACTGACCAATCACAACTTTTTCGCTGGAATAATCACCATGGAAGTTTACTATCGTAGCGACCAAGCTCTCATTCTTGTTGTACTCTAGGATTTTGTCGATGGTTGAAAGAGGATTATCAATTTGCTTACCAGAATCGATTCCAACCACCTGGCCTTGAAGACTCACAATTAGAGCCTTGCCAAAAGGCGTGTCGACAATCGCATGACCTTTTCCTGGAATATTCTCGCCAAGGTTTGCCGGCCGGATAACGTTTGGACGGTTCAGAGCGTCAGTCCTAGATAGTGAGTGGTTCCCACCTGTAAAGAAATCAACACCGGATTTCTCGAGATCGTCAGCATGACTTGGCTGCAAACCCTTACCATGGCTCACATTTTCACCTTGAGCAATTACAAAGTCGGCACTTGTTTCTTTTATTACACCCGGCAAGAAAGACTTGGCAGTTTCTCGACCCAGTTTGCCCGTGATATCGCCGACATAAAGAATCTTCATACTACTTAGCGTACTCTACTGCTCGAGTTTCGCGAATAACATTAACTTTAATCACACCCGGGTACTTGAGTGTTGCTTCAATCTTAGTTGCAATGTCACGAGCCATCTTGATGGCGGTTAGGTCATCAATATCTTCAGGAACAACTAGAACACGTAGCTCCCGCCCCGCCGATACTGCGTAACTTTTCTGCACACCGTCAAATGTATTGGCCAAATTCTCGAGCTCAGTCATACGCTTAGCATAGTTCTCGAGGGTGTCGCCACGTGCACCTGGACGACCGCCCGAAAGAGAGTCAACCACTCGAATAATAACCGCCTCTGGTGTGGTGGCTTCAATATCATCGTGGTGAGCTTCGATAGCATGCTGAATTGCGTCATCAAGGCCGTATTTTGCCGCCATATCTCTCGAGATGTGATGGTGCTGGCCCTCAATCTCATGAGTAACCGCTTTACCAAGATCGTGCAGCAGTGCTGCTGTCTTAACAACACGAACATCTGCGCCAACCTCAGAAGCAATTGTCGCTGCTAGGTTTGCCATCTCGACGGAGTGCTTTAAGACGTTTTGGCTGTAACTGGTTCGGAAACGCAGTTGACCAAGAAGCATCACGAGCTCAGGGTGCAGGCCCGCGACACCGGCTTCTTTTACGGCTCGCTCGCCTGCTTCCTTAATCATCTTGTCGACTTCGGTCTTAGCTTTTTGGACCACCTCTTCGATTCGAGCAGGATGAATTCGCCCATCAGCGAGTAACTTCTCAAGTGTAATTCGAGCAATCTGACGGCGAACTGGGTCGAAGCTTGAGAGCACAATTACTCCAGGAGTATCATCAACCAGAACATCAACACCTGTAGCGCGCTCAATCGCCTGGATATTACGGCCCTCTTTTCCGATAACACGCCCTTTAAGTTCGTCGCTGGGGAGGGCAACTGTTGTAACGGTTCGCTCTCCAGCCTGGTCAGACGCCATACGCTCCATTGCGGTTACAAGGATTTCGCGAGCTACTTCGTCGGCATCATCCTTCGCCTCGGTTTTCATTTTTTCGACAAAGTTAACCAGGTCGGAACGCGTATCCTTTTCAACCATTTGCATGAGCTTTTCTTTAGCTTGATCGCGAGTTAGTTTGGCGATTTTTTCTAGATTCTTCTCTTGCTTCTGGCGTAGCTTTCTTAGCTCATCCTTTAGATCATCTAAGCTTGCCTCGCTTTTGCGAATCGCTTCCGATCGCTTGTCTAGCTCATCAAGCTTTTTATCCAGAGATTGTTCCCTTTCTCGCAATCTATTTTCGGTTTCGGCAATTTGTTTTCGAAGCTCTTTTTCTTCCTTTTTGGCTTCTTCGGCAATTTTTATTGACTCCTCTTTTGCTGCCAGAGTTGTTTCTTGAGCCTTGCGGTTTGCCTCATCGAGCATTGCTTGGGCCTTAGCTTCGGCAGTGCTTGATTTGCGACGCGAGGTATAAACACTGGCTCCATAGCCACCAGCAGCACCAGCTGCAAGGCCCGCCACTATTAGTAGTATCTCCATATCTGCTTCCTAGAAGCGCTAGTTATGCAAATTGATGCGCTAGAAAAATGATCTTCAAATTGTCTATCAGTTATCAGCGTGCGCGGTAAAAATTGCAGAACTTAGCACGTTAAATAATATTCCAAGTATTTTTATTAAAGCCCTTTGACCTTATGGCCGTCAAGCTTACTTTACAGGTTTGGTAATATTTGGCTCGGAACCGTATTCCGGAATTACTTGATTATCCGATTCGCCTCTGTTTAGTCTAGCAACGCCTTCTTTAAGCCAAGCATCCCCCAGTTCACCTACAATAGGTACTTTTTTGACATAGGCAATTGAGTTGCCAACTGTTACACCAATTCTGAGACCAGTGAAAGAACCCGGTCCTTTAAATAGGATTATTCCATCGATTGAATCCCAGTCGGCTCGGTTCTTGCCTATCAATTCTTCGAGCTTTTTTAAAATTCCATCTGCGAGATTTCTTCCTGAATCCCACTTGCGATCATCAACTACTGTTCCATCTTTCTTAACGAGATAGTACTCAGAAAGTTCAGAATCGGTTTTAATCCCCAGAAACATTTTTTAAGCCTTCAATTATTTCTTTAGTATTTGATCTAACATTTATTTCCCTAGCTGTTTCAACTTCTCCATATTTCAGCTCTATGCGAATTCTATTACTTGGTAGCTTCGCAGCTCCATGATCTGCCCACTCAATTAGGTTGATTGATTTTGAGTCATTTATGAACTCATTTAGCTCATCCGATACAACATCATGCCCACTCAACCGATAGAAATCGAAATGATGCACTGTTAAACCATTTCTTACCTGGTAGTCACGGCTTAGCGTGAACGTTGGACTAGTTACTTCGCCGTCATATCCAAGGGCGTGAACTATGCCTTGGGCGAGAGTGGTCTTCCCAGCACCAAGATCGCCAACTAGTTCAATCGTTTCTCCCCCTCTTAGAAGATTTGCGATTTTGAACCCGAGAGCTAATGTTTCCTCTGAGCTTTTTGTAACTGTTTGAAATGTCGTGTCTGAACTCATATATTGCATAACCTATAGTAAAAACCGCTAGCACAAAAATTAGCCATGATGCTGGTTTTATTTTGGCAGCTGCAACCTTTACCGGCTCACTTTTTTTACTCGCGCTCTTAGGCGTCTTAGCTTTAGAGCTTTTAGTAGAAGTTTTTTTCGCCTTAGCAGGCGCCTTTACTTTAGCAGATTTAGGAGAGGTTGGCTTTGTAGATTTTTTGACAGCTAGACTAGAAGTAACGGCTGCTGGAAGAGTAACGACATTTTTAGCACCCTTTGTAGGTAATAAACTCCAAGACCAAGCTCCATTATCAAGCGACCATGACTGACCGGGTTTTGCATTTGCGTAGGCTTGCGTTTGGTCAATCAATTTATTATCTGGGCCTAATAGTTGCGCCGCACCACCGGAATTAGTCAAAGGTATGCCAGTTTGAGAAGAGCTAAATGCAATGTAGCTCTTTGGAGCTAAAACACCGGCGGGTAGTATGAAACTGGATTTAAAGTTAGTACCTCCTTTGAGTACGTATCCTTCATAGCTAACTTGAAAATCATTGGGATTGAAAAGCTCAATAAACTCATCGTCTGCATCGGTAAGAGGTGATTCGGGATCGATAAAAAGCTCCGTGATGAGCAGAGTAGGTACGGCATCAAAGAGAGTCTCATCATCCTGATCTGTGGCCTCCTCGACCACCTCGCTAACGTTACCCTCCCTGGGCTCAACTTCAGATTTTGAGTTTTGAGGCTCTGGCTCCGAACGAATGATGAAGTCTTTTGAATTATCATTCGTATCCTGACCATTACCTGCTAGGGCCTCAGATCTTCCCGGTAATCTTTCAATGCTTTGACCTGTCGCCGGAGCCGATGCGGGCAGCCCCTCGGCTGAATTGGCATTCCCATAACCAACAAGATCTGCTACTCCCCCTGTTTGGTCTACGATTCTTACGTGTCCACCGGTTGATGCCATCGTAGAGCTCCAGTCACAATCAAATTCTGGGAAATAGTTTCTTGGGGCAACGAGATAATAACTACTTGGTGCAATCACGCCAACTAAATCGGCCTTCTTGTTCCAACTTGAAGCTGTATTTGTCGACGTTGATGACTTATATTCAATTCTCCAACCATTAACATCTACTGGCGCGCCTGTTGGGTTGTACAGCTCAACGAATTCCTGACCTGCGCTGGTGGAGGTTCCGGTCAGAATTTCGCTGATCAGTACATTGGTGCTATCTTGGGCGCTAACGCCCACAGGAAAAACCGTAACAAGAGTGAACGTTAGCGCCACCAGAAAACGAAATGTGCTCTGCATGCCTATCCCCTTTTAACATCGAGCCATCCGCCTCCTGGATAGCAAACAAATAATGACACCTCAAAATTAAACAAAAATTAAGGCTGTTTCTCTGGTAGACACTATCCCGCTTATGCTATAATTTCTCCAAGATGCGTATATCTGACGCCCAGCTCAAAGCGCTGTTAACCAACAGCCAAAAAGTCAGTCCGGAGGTGATGAAGGAGGCCGAAACGGTCCACGAACAAACCGGTCAGCCTTTGATGCAAACAATTCTAAAACGAAAACTCATTACTGAGACTGACTTGCTCAAACTTTATGCAACCAGTATTGATATTCCATTTGTTGAGCTCAAAGACGTCAAAATCCCACACGAAATTCTAACTAAAATACCTGAGCGTATTGCTCGAAAATATCAGGCGATTTTATTTGGGAAGCAGGGTACTACCTTCCAGCTCGCAATGGCCGACCCAGAAGATTTCCAGGCCGCCGACTTTATCGCTAAGCAAATTGGTCAAGACATCAAAATATATTTAGCTTCTGCAAACGATATTCTTACAGCACTGGACTTGTACAAGGGCAACATCTCCACAGAGATCACCAAAGCGATCAAGGACAGCAACACCGAGGAAGATAAGCAGCAGGAGGTAAGCGCCAAGGACCTTGCCGAAGATGCTCCGATTGCAAAAACTGTAAACATCATCCTTGAGTATGCGGTTAAATCGCGCGCATCAGATATCCACATTGAGCCCAGAGAGAACCTCGTACAGGTTCGATTCCGTGTCGATGGTGTGCTTAAAGAAATGATGACGCTGCCTCGCCCAATCCTCCCAGCTGTTGTTTCCCGCATCAAAATTCTTTCCAATTTAAAGATTGACGAGCACCGCCTGCCTCAAGATGGCCGCTTTAAGTTTGCGGTTGGCTCAAAAACAGTAGCACTACGCGTTTCTACACTCCCTATTATGGACGGCGAGAAGGTTGTCATGCGTATTCTTGATGAATCTGCGCGTGCGCTTACTCTTGAGGAGCTCGGTTTTGAAGGCGAGGCTCTTAAGCGAATTCAAAGAGGTATTCAAAAGCCCCACGGAATGGTACTCGTTACCGGCCCTACCGGCTCGGGGAAATCCACCACGTTGTATAGCGTGCTCAGTATGCTCAATACACCTGGAGTCAACATCTCGACTATTGAAGACCCTGTTGAATACCGCGTTCAGGGCGTCAACCAGACACAGGTTAATCCTAAGGCGGGCATGACATTTGCCAGTGGGCTCAGAGCACTCCTGCGTCAGGACCCTAATATAATCATGGTCGGGGAGATTCGTGATGGCGAAACTGCTGACCTCGGCGTCCAGGCAGCCCTAACTGGCCACGTTGTGCTATCAACCCTTCATACAAACAACGCCGCAACTTGTTTGCCACGATTGCTCGACATGAACATTGAGCCGTTCTTAATTGCATCAACCGTTAATACAGTCATTGGTCAACGATTAGTTAGAAAACTCTGTCCAACTTGTCGAGTTCCGTATATCCCCGAGGGGAAAGTTATGGAGGATATTAATCGCGACTTCGACGTCAAAGCCGCACTATCTTATCTTGAAAAGAACCATGATCAACCTGGGTTAAAGCCGATTGCACATACTACAGAAGTGAAAAAAGCCGAGAAAGAAGAAAAGTTTATCTCCAAAAAGAAGGTCATTGAGCCAATCCATAAGATTGAGGCAAGTAAGTCAATCTTAGACAAGATCGCATCCGACCCGAACATCATCAACCGTTCCGAAGCCGAAGCAAAAGCTTTGAAGGAAGCTGAAGAAGGAAAGGCTCCGAAGGAAGAGCCAAAAGATAAGATACGAGAACTTAAAGCCGGCGAGATAAAGTTGTTTAAACCGGGTGAAGGCTGCGAGACTTGCGGTGGAAATGGCTATCAAGGTCGAATGGGAATTTACGAGGTGCTTGAGGTAGACCAGAGTATTCAGCAAATGATTATCGGTCACTCGACTAGCGAGGAAATTCAAGCCGCTGCTGTGAAAACTGGAATGTTAACGATGCAACAAGATGGTTTCGTGAAGGCTCTTCAGGGCTTAACGACTGTCGAAGAAATATTTAGGGTCACAAGAGAATAAGATGGCAACTTTTTCTTATACAGCCCACAACAAAAGGGGCGAGATGCAAAAAGGTAGCATTGTCGCAATGGACCAATCTGCCGCTGCTTCCAACCTTAATGAGCGGGGATTAACGCCAATACTTATAAAACTTGATGGCGGAAAAAAATCAGGGATAAATCTTAACTTCCTTGGTAAGTTCGGTGGCAAAGTTAAGCTAACCGACAAAATGGTATTCTCTAGGCAGTTTGCCACGATGATAAATGCGGGAATTCCGATTTCTCAGGCACTATCTATTCTTCACACCCAAACAACGAACAAGAAGCTTAAAGAAGTTCTAGGAGATGCTGCTAAAAAAGTTGAGGGAGGTGCGCCTCTAAGTAGCGCTTTGGCGGACCACCCAGATGTATTCTCGCCTATTTACATCAATATGGTAAAAGCCGGTGAGGCTGGCGGAATGCTCGATGAGGTTCTTGAACGCCTTGCCGTGCAGATGGAAAAGGATGCCGAAATAGTAGGTAAAATCCGAAGCGCTATGATTTACCCTTCTATTCTGACGGTTGTAACCTTCGGGGCATTTGCCTTCTTGATGGTATTTCTTGTCCCTCGAATGGCCTCTATTTTTGAAGGGCTCAATACCGAACTTCCATGGTACACCAAGTTAATGATGGGAATAAGCGCCTTCCTAGTTAACTACGGGCTTTACCTTGTAGTAGCCATTGTTGTCGCTGTAATATTGCTTTTCCGATACAAGAAAACGGAAAAAGGAAGCCGCATGATTAGTAAGCTACTTATCAAAATGCCTGTATTCGGAGAAATCGTAGTTAAAGTGAACGTTGCGAGATTCTCACGTACATTTGGATCACTCATGTCGTCAGGACTTTCAGTTTTAGACGCACTCAACACGACTGCAACAGCACTTGGGAACTCCGTCTTTCAAGATGCAATTAGAAGCATTTCAAAAGAAGTAAAGGCCGGAAAAACTATCGCTGAACCATTGAAATCAATGACTATCTTCCCTCCGATTGTTAGCCAAATGGTTTCTGTTGGAGAGGAAACGGGGAAGCTAGATGAAATTTTGCTTAAACTTGCTGCGTTCTACGAGAAAGAAGTTGATGCCATGGTCTCGGGGATTACATCGATCATTGAGCCTATCCTAATTGTCACACTTGGTGGCTTAGTTGGCTTTATTGTTGTTGGAGTATTTGGACCATTATCTCAATTGAGCAACGCCGTATAATGAAGAACTTACTAAAAAACAAAGTTGTAATCGGGGTCATTATAGTTGCCATTCTGATACTTCTAGCCTCATTACCAGGACTGCTGGGTGGACCCGGCAAAGCTAGGGACAAGCAAAGGAAAGCCGATTTAACAGAGATCCAAACTGCGGTTGAAGCATATTATAAAGACAACAACACCTACCCCAATTCCGAGTGGGTTGCAGCTCTAAGCCTCGGGTCAACTCCGTATCTAACCGAAATACCAACCGACCCTCTTACTGCCGAAAACTACACCTATACCCCAGGACCAAATGGCTGCTCAACAGCGTGTACCTCATATACAATTTCTGCCCAGATGGAAAAAGAGAGCGGCAAGAAAGCGCCTAACGGAGTTTATAGTGTTACGTCAAAGCCATACGCCAAAACTAAATAATCAGCGTGGCTTCACCCTTCTAGAATCCGTTATCGCAATGGTTATGGTTGCTATAATTGTGATCTCAGCGGTGTCACTTTTTTCAACAAACATTCTCTCATTAAGATTGGGGAATAGCAGAAGTGCCGCCCTAGCAATAGCGAACGAAAAAATGGAATACTTGCGTGATCTCCCCTATGATTCACTGGCAACGCAGAATGGCGACATTTACCCTGGTGGAAGCATAGCCGATAACCAAGAGATAACCAGAAATAATATTAAGTTCAGAATCAACATACGAATAAAGTTCGTCGATGATCCATTTGATGGAAATGCCGAAGGAACAATCCCGAGCAAACCGGTTGATTTGTACAGCTATGACTACAAGCAGGCAGAAGTAAAGGTCTATACCGTGAACGATAATCGACTAGCTGCCATGCTTTCGACAAATATTTCCGGTAAAGCAGCCGAAACGGCAACAAACACAGGCATTCTTAGGATTAAAGTGCTGGATGCAAACGGCCAACCAGTTGAAGCTGCAACGGTTAATATAACAAACGCAAGCCTTACGCCCGCCCTTAACTTAAACTCGACAACAGATGCTAATGGATTACTTGTCATACCCAAGCTTCCTCCAGACAGTGCTCACCGATATAAAATAACCGTCACAAAGTCTGGATATAGCTCAGACGAAACTATGGCCGACCCGGCCGGGAGTCAAACACCTGTACTTATCAACCCGAATGTTCTTGTCCAACAAATAACCGATGTGACCCTATCGATTGACAGGACATCAAGCCTAACCGTCAATGCCATCGATACATCTGGCAACCCTATTTCAAACGTACCTATAACTATCACTAGCAGTAAACTGACATTCACTAACCCGAATGTTGCAAAAACTACTCGAGCAGCGAATGCTGACTCAAATGGGCAGGCTGTCTTTGGAACCATCCCATGGGACAGCTATACCATATCTGTTGGTGGAGGATATTTGATTGCCAGTTCATCTCCTTATCAGCCATATTCCGTGGATCCAAACACGACTCCGACACTCAAACTGGTGTTAACCACAAATGGATCGTGGCCAAGAATTACCTCAGTAAGTCCCGATACCGAAACAACAGGCAATCCAAGTTCATCGATTACCATCAATGGCGCTAATCTGACTGGCGCTACAGTTAAATTGCAGAAATCTGGTGAAACCGACATCGTTGGCACCGGCGTAACTGGCTCTGGGAGCAGCATTACTGCAAACCTCAATCTATCTTCAGCACCACCGGGGACCTGGAATGTGGTAGTCACTACCGGCACTGGAACAATCGTGCAGGAGGGAGGCTTCTATGTGGCTCCGTAAAGAGAGCGGATACACACTTCTGGAGCTAATATTTGTCATTGGCATTACAGGAATGATGACCCTTACTATTGTGGGTTTTGTTGTAAGCAGTTCCCGGGGGTATCAATACCTTGACCACCAAAGTAGAGCTGCTGTGGATCTTTCAAATACGCTAAATAGAGTTTCAAAAGTTATAAGAGGTACTACAGATGTAGTTGATGCTCAATCTAACACGCTTACAATTTACGGATATTTTTCACCTAATGATGCTGTCGTTAAGAAGATTCGATATTTTAAGAATGGAAATAAATTGATGGTTGGAGTCATCCCTCCTACTGGCTCTGCCCCTAACTACACCTACAACCAAGCCGATGAAGAAGTATCAGTATTGCAAGACTACTTGAGTATGGGCTCTACCCCAATATTTACCTACTTTGATGCATCAGGAAATCAATTAACTGGTTCATTTGCGATAACCCAAATAAAGCAGATTGGGCTGGAGATGGCCATAAATCCTAAGCCTACAATTCTTGAAAAACCGATCAGCACTAAAACAGTTGTTACGCTCAGAAACAAGAAGGTCAATCTATGAGTTTCAAATTTCTAAAAAACTCGGGCGGTTTTTCTATCCCGCTAGTAATCGGGTTGATAATGATGTTTGGTGCAATGGGTGTCGCTATTGCGACTGTCACAATTATGAACATTCGTTTTGCGTCCCATCAGCAAAGGTCCGAAACTGCACTCCAAGTTGCAGAAGCTGGCATCAATTACTACCTTTGGCATTTATCCCACGATAGCTCGGACTACCGAGACGGCAACACAACGCCAACCAACCCTCCTTATGGACCCTACGTACACGATTACAAAGACTCCAGTGGTCGAAAAATAGGTACCTACACTCTTACAATCACTCCCCCAACATCCGGATCAACTATTACAACTATTCAATCTGTTGGCAAGGTAGATGGGATAAAGGGCACAAGGACTATTCTTGCGCAGATAGGCCAGCCTTCATTCTCAAACTATATATTTCTGTCCAATACCCAGATGAGATTCTCGTCAGACTCTACAACCACCGGGCCGGTTCACTCGAATGTAGGTATTGAATTTAACGGAACCAATAACGGGCCGGTTACAGCTGGCCAGGCAACGTACAATGATGGCTCAGGCAATCATGCTGGGGTCTGGGGTACAGGTGGACCCAGTAGCCAGTGGCAATTCCCTGTACCAACAGTCAACTTCAACCAAGTAACCGCCAACTTTAGTGATCTAAGAACAAGGTCGCAGAACGGCGGGGTCTACCTTGGGTCGTCAGGAGGTATCGGATGGAATATTAGATTTAGATACGATAATTCTGGCTCGTTTGACCTATACCGCGTCAACAGTGAAGGAACCAATGGGATAAACACAACCTTCATCAGGAACCAAGCTGCTCCATCAAACGGGATAGTATTTTCAGCCGAAAACGTCTGGGTTAGCGGTGGCTCCGGCGGAGGCGCCGGTTACAAAGGGCGAATAACTGTAGCGGCTGCAAGACTACCCGATAATCCCAGCCAACGTAGAAATATTAGAATTACTGGAAGCCTCGACTACGCCTCGCAGGACGGATCGAATGTAATTGGATTAATTGCTCAAAACGATGTTTTTGTCCCAAGGTATGCTCCAAACACGATGACGGTTGATGCCGCCCTTCTCGCTCAGTTTGGAAGCGTTGGATACGACACCGACAATGGGCCGCTAAAGACCTCCTTCACCCTATACGGGTCAATCGCCCAGTACCAAAATGAGTATGGGTTCAAGGTTACTGGATGTGGTAGTTATTGTAGGGGATTCCCAATCACTCAATACAATTTTGACGAACATTTAGTCTATGCGCCACCACCTATGTTCCCAACAACCGGAAACTACACGATATTAAATTGGAGGGAGCAGCTATATTCCCCATAATCATCGATTTAATAGGTGGGCTTTGCTATACTAAACTGGTAATGCTTAGAGGTGGGTGTGCGTATACCGCTTATCTATAAAGAAACACCACAATTTGGTTTCGACATCGGGACGCATACTGTAAAAATTGTGCAGCTCAAAAAGTCTGGTAGCAAAACTGCTCTGCAAGGCTACGGCTATGCCTATTTCCCCCGCGAAGCAGTAGTTGAGGGAATCGTTGTAGACCCTGATGAGCTGGCAACCGCCATCAAGCCAATGTTGCAGAAGTTGAGTTATGGTCGACTTACCTCACGCAGAGCAATTGTAGGTCTTCCCGCATCAAAGCTATTCACGAGAACGCTTCAACTCCCTCACATGAACGATGCCGATCTTGGCCAGGCGGTTCACTACGAGGTTGAGCAGTATGTTCCCGTTCCCATAACCGATCTATATGTTGATTACGAAATTATTAACAACACACCTGGTCCAGAGGGGCATATTGATGTATTGATGATGGCGGCACCTAGGGCAATAATCGATTCTTACATCAAGCTATTCGACAAGCTTGGTTTAGAAATTGGCGCCATTGAAGGGAGTATGACCGCCGTAGTCAGAGCTCTTCTCCACTCTGGAGATGCTGGGGGTAGTACGTTGGTAATGGATGTCGGGTCAATAACATCTGACCTTACAATCTATGATAAATTCATACCCTTAACAGGAACGGTGCCTATTGGTGGAGAGACGTATACCGATACTTTAGTTAAAGCACTAGGCGTAAAGTCCGATCAAGCAAACGAAATAAAAATTAAATTCGGCATCGCTCAGAGCGGATTCCACGATAATGTCGAGGAAGCATTAAGGCCACAGCTTGAAGCGGTTGCAAAAGAAGCCAAAAGGGTTGTTAAGTTCTATCAAGATCGCGGCGAGGGTCGACAAGTAAAAGCAATGGTTATTTCTGGTGGCACTGCAAGTATGCCCGGCTTGGCAGAATACTATACTCGCGAGGTTGGGCTGCCATTAACGGTCGCGGACCCTTGGAGAAACATCGAACTAAAGAACAGCCAGCAAAGCGATAATCACGAAGCGCCAATGTACGCCACGGCTATTGGATTAGCACTGCGAGGCCTACTATGATCAACCTGCTGCCTCCAGATATAAAGCAAGAGATTATTTATTCAAAGCGTAATGCAGTGCTTCTCCACTACACCGTTCTTGTTGGAGCGGTTATGGTAATCCTTGCTGGTGCACTGATGGCGGCCCGGCTATACCTCAATAGTCAAATCGATAGTGTCTCACTTCAAATTCAAGAAAAAGAAGCTCAAATTGCAAAAAACAAAGAGCTTGAGAATACAGCCAAGACTTTAAACGCTCGTATCGTTTCGATCCAAAAGATTCAGAAGGATCAGGCCAAGTTCTCTGTACTGCTTGATGACCTTGCCAAGAACATCCCACAGGGTACTGCCATCACATCCCTTACACTAACCGGCAACGATAAGGCGCCAGTCCAGATAAAGGTTAAGGCCGTTGATTACAAAACGGCAACCAGCGTGCGAGAGGGGATTTCTAAATCGGCCAGAATTAGTGCCGCCGATATAGAGAGCATTCAAGGCCCAGAAGCCCAGAATAGCGATGGCACATATACAGTCACAGTCTCCTTTGCATTTAATCAGGGACAGGCCAAATGAGACCAAAGAGATTCTTCTTTATACTCTGCGGCATGCTAGGCGCGATGGTACTGCTTGGTGGAGCCGGCTACTACTACGCAAGCCAGGAGCTAAATGAGGGGACTAAGCAACTAAGTCAACGACTTGCCGATCTTGAGTTGAATAACCAAAAACTCTCTGACCTCGAAGATCTTCAAAGACAATACGAGCGGCTAGAAGAAACCAAAACCATCATCTTTAATGCTCTCCCAACCGAAAAGAAACAAGCAATGATCGCCCTTCAGCTTCGTAACATCGCCGCAAACAGCGGAATGCAGTTAAACTCACTGACCTTCCCCGCCTCCGCTGCCCCTGGCCCAACCAGCCAGACTGTGCCTGCCGGTGATGTGCTTGCCATTCCAGTTACGTTTCAATTGCGTGGAAGTTATGGGCAGCTTCAACAGTTTTTGATGCAACAAGAGAAGCTTGATCGCTATACCTCGATAACCTCACTTGCGATAAACGGAAGTGGCAGTGTCCTAACCTTCGACATAACATTAAATGCATTTGTAAAACCATGAAACCAGAGATGAAACCCGAAACTAAGCCTGATAATAAAATGAACTTAAACATGAATCTTAGCTTGAGTAGTTTTGATCCAAAGCTATTGCTGCCTGCGCTAAAAAGGATAAGCGGGCCAGCTGTAACCTTAGTTATTGTTTTACTAGTGGGGTACACAGCATACCAGATCAGCCGTATCACATCGGTTCAACCCGATGTTGCTTACATGGAAGCAAACAAAAAAGATCATAAAACTCCTAGCCTCAAGATTAATCAAGAAACAATGAAGCAACTGAAAAGCCTGACACCCGCTGGCGACGTAACAGTTCCAGTCGTTACCGGCAAGGACGACCCGTTCCGACTTTAAACTCCGGCGGCAGTATCCTTCCCGACCATTCCATACTTTTTATGGTAATCCATTATTCTTTCTGCTAACTCTCTTGGTTGGCGCGCATACTTAAACAGCATGTTCTTCTCATCTCCAGCAGTCTCGGCAACTACATCTCCAAAATCCATAACTGTGGCAAAAAATCCTTGTTGTTTTGCAGTCGCCTCTTGAAGTCGATGCAACCCAAACTGGTCAATCTGCCTACTAAACAAGGTATTCTGGGTAACTAAATATGCGCTTTCCTCTGTGATAATTAAGCGATTCTGGCGATATATCCAATATGAAACATAGATAAAAATGACGGAGAGGAGTATCAATCCAGACAGAACCATGAATGCAGCGCCCGTAGATTTAATTTGATCGGAATAGAAACCAAGAAAGTAAAATCCAACCAAGGACAAAATTGAAACAAAAATCCAAGCTGACATCGCAGGAAGTACACTCACCCAATGGCGATAAATGACCTCAACAATTTTCTCGTCTTCTGCTATTAGATCTTTGATTTCGGCCACGAGTTTTTCCTTTTACAAAGGTATTATACTCTAAATGGTTCGATTTCTTTTTGTATTGAATCCCGAATTTCAGTTAACTTCTCAAGCTTTTTGTCTAAAGAAGTAGGGGAGTAAGTAATTTTTTTTGAATCCACCCTCTTACCTTTTCTGTCTTCTATGTTGATTCGGACTACCCCAGACTCAATATTGAATTCACGTTTGTGTATGTGCCTTACCGCTTTCCCCTTCATTAAAACATCCATTTTTAGGGTTTCGCCTGCCTGCTCATCAAAAAAATAATAAGTAATATTTGAAAATTCATTTTTTGAAATCAAACCAATTGCGGATGGGCCGTTCTGGGCGGCTAACCCCGGGAACTGGCGTAGGGGAGGGGGAGTCGATTTTTTTTGAAAGAGTAGGGGATCGGGGAGTGAAGTCCCCTCCCCTTCTGCTTCGTAATTACCCTCTCCCCTTTTTCGAAAATTAAAATTCGTGGCGAAATAAAAAAATCTTCCGCCGAATTCAATCCACGTTCCTCTTGGCTCGACTACTCCCCTACTCATAGCAATGTCGATTGAGCCGACTGTGGTGGCTCAACACCCAGATGCAAGTAGGCCTTACGAGTTGCCTTGCGTCCCCTTGATGTTCTTTCAAGCAGCCCAAGTTGAAGTAAAAACGGCTCATAAACATCTTCAATAGTGGACTGCTCCTCAGAACAAATCGCGGCTAGAGTCTGCAAGCCGACAGGGCCGCCGCTATAATTTTCAATAATAGCCTTGAGCAACCTCCGGTCGCTGGCATCAAGTCCTAACGAATCGATCTCGAGCATTCCAAGCGCCTCATCTGCCACGTCTTTAGTGATTACTCCACCGTATCGAACCTGCGCAAAGTCACGAACGCGTTTTAGTAGCCTGTTTGCAATTCGCGGGGTTAACCGAGACCGCTTCGCAATTTCTTCGGCCGCTCCTTTTTCAAGCTTAACCCCAAGAATTCGGGCCGAACGCTGCAAAATTTTTACCATCTCTTCAAGGGTGTAATACTCAAGCCTA
>CAZWEJ010000011.1:0-18834 GCA_964632435.1 uncultured Candidatus Saccharimonadales bacterium | reverse complement strand
GCTCCAGCAATTATCCCTATAATCATAAGCATGATATCCAAGCGAAAAGTTTGGCCGTTAGTTGCTGTCTCTCTAGCCTATTTGTTTTGGGGGTTAAATATCCCCCTCATCAAGACAAGCCTCGAGTCGATCCCAATAGCGCCCTTATTATTTGTAAAGTTCGCTTTTGGTGGCGCTGTCTTTACCCTAATCGCCTTGCGAAGCTGGAAGAGACTACATGGAGGAGTACGCCTAAGAATTATCATTGCAACCTTCTTTGGGTACGCATTAACAACCTACCTATTCTACCTAGGGGTAAAACTTTCTAGCGGTCTTGATGGAAGCCTGATATACCTTTTGGCGCCACTGGTACTTTACGTATTATCGATTGAGATTCTTAAGGAGAAATTCAATAGCAAGCTTCTATTTGGATTGCTAATCAGTTTTGCGGGGGCAGTTCTTATTGTCTGTGAACCGATAATCACGGGGAATTCCACGACCAAAATGGATGTTGTCGGTAACTTATTGATTGTATTGGCAGTGTTTACAGATGTGCTTGGCACAATCTTAGTAAAGCCAGTACTTAAAAAGGTTTCTGCTGCTCAAATGACCGCATTGAGATTTAATATTGCTGCATTGATGATTCTGCCATTTGCGATCAAGGATTTTGGTCAGGTTAGCTCAATTAGCCTTCAGTCCCAAGACTATATTGCAGTTGCCTACAACCTAATATTCGCAACCCTGGCTGCCTTCTACCTCTACCACTTGGGGTTAAAGAAGATGAAGGCCGAAGAAGCCAGCCCACTTGAATACTTGAGTCCTGTTGCGGGAGCGGTTGGATCAATATTTATTCTAGGTGAGATCTTAACTGCTGTGATGTTGTTTGGGGTGAGCTTAGTGGTGATAGGACTCTATTTTGGAGAAGTCCGAAAGTCATTACCAATCCACATCAGTCATCATCGATAATTTTTTAGGGCCCCTTTCGGAGCCCCTTTGCTAGCTTTGGCTTGGCCGCATTCGCTTTAAGCGCTGTTTCTCGTGGCGCTCTGCCAGGCTTTCAAATTCAAATCGGCTAGCAATCAAGTCCTTGGCCTCTTCTAGGCTCATATAAAATACATTTGGGTCTTCATATGGATTGCTCCTAAGAGCTTTAATTTTTCTACCCCTTGTTCTACTCATTATCTTCACCCTTCGTTATGGGTTCAGTATCGCTTAAGCCCCGGCGGCGCTCATTAGCGGTAGATCCAAAACCAGCAATGTTAGTTTTGTTTGTTTTGGTGAATTACGCTAACGCTTAGACTGATTGTTTCTTGGCTAAGCCAAAATCAGTATTGGAGATATGTTTTGTAGATGTAGCCGTTCTTGCCCTGGTAAACGACACCTTGCCAGTACTTGTCGGAGTCGCTTCTAAGTTCGACCACTGTTCCACCATCAAGATTGGTAACGATAGGAGTATTGGTGCTTTTACCTGTTCTCATGTGGACAAATGATACCGTTGTGGCAGTCTTTGCAGCTGGTGCCGCAGCCGGAGTCGGAGCAGGTGTTGCGGCAGGTGCGGGTGTTGCAGCTGGCTGACTTTGAGTTGGAGTTGAAGGCGCAGGCTCGTTTTTTTCCTGGCTTTCTGTATTCTCAACTTTAGGAGCTTCTGCTTCTTTGATATTGAGCAACTGCTTTATGTTAGGTTGAGCAATCTGAAAGTAAGTGATGAAGCCAGCAATCAACGCGGTTATAGAGAGTATTGCTACTCGATCTAGGGTGGAGTTTGGCTGTACCTGCCTGTCCATTTACATATAGTAGGTTATGTAGAAGAATACTCCCCCGGAAATAATCAGGCCGAGAATTATTAAAAGTAGTAGGAATCTGAAGAATGACGGCCAGAACTTTCTTTTTTGAGGAGCAACATAATGGTCGTGATATTCTGGCTCAACGTAATCTTCTGTCACTTCGGGCTCAACCGGACTGTCTTTCTTTGGCTTAGGAGCTTTAGATGGCTTTACAGTTGGTTTAGGAGTCGAGGCTGGCTTTGTCTTACGAAGATCTATAACGTGAGCACTCTTTGGTGCGTCTGTTTTGTCTTTAGAAGTAGATTTTTGATCCATAATAGGTTGATTATATCTCTGTACAGCTGTTTATTCAACTTATGCTTAAAAAATGTGTTCAGAATCGGAGCATTGCCAGATAAGGAGTTGTTTGCTAATATAAATCAGTTCTTTTTGGCGTGGGCCCGTGGTGTAGAGGCCTAACATGCCTCCCTGTCACGGAGGAGATCGCCGGTTCGAATCCGGTCGGGCCCGCCATTGCAATTATAAGCGTTTTATTGTAAAGTAGCTGATTAGCTTTTTGCCCCGAACCCTCGACCAGGATTAGGCACATGCTGAAAAGTTGGATCCTCAAAATATTCGTACAGGACAAGTCGCACATGGCGAAGGTGTCCGAAAGCTACAACCCCTGCAGCTACCCCATGCGACCGGATGCTATGGCGTCATCAGACCGCTGCGGCCAGCTGGCCGACTCGATGGTGGTTGACGGTCGAACCCGTCGCTACCGCTGCAACATGCACCGCGGCTTGATCAAGGATGATCAGCCTGGCGAGATCATTAACGAGATTTCCGTAAAGGAGTACCTCGTGACCATCAGGGTTCGTCCGGCTTTGATCTCTGGTGCGGCAGGATACGAAAACGCTGCAACAAGCCACGCCCCGCTTCACGTCAAATGCCTTCGAGCATTGAGCTGGGGCATGCACGCTCGTAAGCTGGGGGTAAAAGCTCAGCTTGGTTCCTCAAGAGATTGGCGGGTCTACCGTCGAACTCTCGAGAGCGTTCTGCGTAACTACTACGGGTTTCCAGTTGGCTGGAATAGTTCATTTGGGAGCTCCCATCAGATCTACGAGTCCGAGAAGGTGTAGATCACCAATAAGCCCCCAACGGCAAAGATTGAGCTCTGCTGTTAGGGGCTCTTTCTTTTTTCTCTTACGCTTGCCTTTATTGAAATAATTATGCTTAATAGATTTAATCGAATTTCGATAGCAACTTCCATCTAGAGAACTAGGAGATGTTTTGAGCGAAAACGCTGAGAGGGTATACCAAGATGGGCCCTGCTTCGTTACCAGGCATGGCTATGCTGCCAAGGGTGCTCACGTATACATCGAGCTGCTCGCAATTTCCAGCCCTTCTGGTGCACCGCGGGGCGTAAGCCCGTTCGTAATTCACCGGTACTGCACTCCCGCGACTAGCGAACCGGGGCATGACGTTTGGAGCTTCGAGAGCTTCGATGCAGCTGATGAGGCATGGGAGAACTTGATGAGCGTTATGCGGCTTAACGCAAAGGACCAGTTCGAGAATGTCGATGGATACATCAAACATGAACGATTCCCCCTCGATGAGGCACCGTGGTTCATGCCGGCTCGAACCGAGGAGGCATCATGACACCCTGCGAAGGCGGCTCAAATGTCTAAAGCGGCTCAAAACCGTGAATCCCTTCCCCTTAGCCGGCTTAAGGCAAGGGGCCCAGCTGACCCTCAAGGCAATCGTCAGCAAAGACGGCGGCACGAAAAGCTCGATACCGTTGAGGTTGACGGCGGAAGGCCGGCTACCGCAGAGGAGATTTTCGAAAGGATCGTTGCAATTCCAAACTGGCACACCATCCCAGAAAAGGAGTTGGGCAGGCTGATCGGTAGATCACCGGTTATAGCTGGGAGGATGAGGCGAGTTATCGCGGCAGATCTCGATATTCAAGCCGGTAAGCTCCCTGCAAAAAAGAAGCCTCGTAAGAAGCGAAAGTAAGTAGCTACAGACGCTCTGGGAGGCTAAGGGAACATGGAACCCAAAAGCTGTAAGGCGGAATGGCTGCTAAGCCTCTGGGCGTTCTTCGCCCTGATTGTAGTAGCAGTCATCATCGCCCCATTCATCTTCTAAACATAACGCCTCGCATTTCGCGGGGCGTTCAACTCTTAATCAGATCCGATAGCTTTTCCCTGTACGCCTTTTGATTCCAAAAACCAGGGTAATCCACCAATGCTTTATTCAAAACATTGAACCCTGCTTCCTCCAAAGGCTCACATGCAACTTCAAAAACGTTAGACTTAATGAGCACAATTTTTGTATCTTCATCCGCCAGCTCTTCCACTCTACTAATCAGACGAGGTAGAGCCTTTTTTATTCTCTCCTGACGTTCCGGCTTCTTTACCACCTTCTTGACCGACTCCTCAAGTGACTCCGTCATATAGAATCCATCCTGCTTTAATCGCTCGAGCCAGTTTTCCTTATCTTGCTCGAGCTGGTCGTCAGACAGATTTAGGGCCCCGGAGTATATAGCTCGTACAGTATTCAGGAACAGCCTATCGTCTCTTCTTGGTCTGTCAGTTCTATAAAAATGACGGCTTCCTTCGAACTCGGGTGGCGGAGGTGGGGATTCGGCAATCAGAAGATATCGAATTTTATCCGGCTTATAGTTTCGCCTTAACTTCTCGTATTCACTTACATTCATGTACATAGAGTACTGATTTATGGAGTTGAACTCAATCAAAAGCATTGACATTTTTAAGTTCTTATGCTATTGTGTATTATTCTTTGAAATCTAGGTAGTCAGTCCATCACGACCCCCATCTGAAGGGAAAGAAAAAGATGTTTGACGATGTGGGCGCCGAAATCGTCATCAGACGAACTCGGCGAAACCTCCCTCCCGACCTCGATTGGGAGGAGATCGACGAGGGCAACCGCGATGCTTGCGGGTGGACCGAGTCGTTCTACGCCGATGGAATCGGCGGAGTTGAGGTCGGCACGGAAGTCGACATGCTGGCAGCCATTGAGGCGCTGCACGCCGGCGAGGAGGCGTTCGACGACACCGATGTCGTCGCCCTGGCTCAGGAGTTCGGTGCTCCGGTCACTTTCAACGGTTTGCCCGTTGACCGTGGATCGGACCACCGGGTTCTTCACGAGATCGGAGATCTCGACAAGCCGTTCCCCCATGACGACATGGATGTCCCCCGCACCCCGCGCGACCCCGATACGCGGAAACACCTCTGGGCCGTTCTGGATGCTCGTGAGTCTCGCGACCACCACAAGCTCTCTCGCCTGCGCAAGATCAACCCCCACAAGGGGCCTGGTCGGGAACGCGGACGCGAGGAGATCCGCATGATGCGGATGGCAGGCGAGGACATCGCCGCCTAGTCGTGATGGAAGGGGCGCCGAATGGATTCGGCGCCTCACGACTGACTGTTTAGATTACTGAGTAGCAGGAGCCAGCGGATCGTTGCCCATCAACACGCTGGCGTATTTGTTATATAAATCAACTTTCGAGTTGTAGATTGTAATATCCGCATTAATTCCCGGAACCAAACTATTATATGCATCAATCTGATTGCGCTGCTTAAGAACCTCCATCCTTGCTCTAGTTGCCTGAATCTGTCGGTCTAGATCAGAAATTTCTGCCCTTAAACCATCAAAAGTCTTATTGAACTGATCGCTCAGTGCCACAACCTGCGCTCTATTCGAAATATACTTAGCATAGTGCGCTTCCAATCCTGGGGGCAAGCCGCCAAATTCCGTACCTAGAATCGAGTGAAGCTCGTTATCCTCTTCTCCCGGTTCAAGCTGCCCATAATCCTTAAGCCTTTCCTGCAATTTAGGGTTATTGATGTTAGCTGCCGCTTCTCTAAGTTGAGCGTTTAGCTCATTTCTTTCTCGAACGCTTAACCTGTCGTAGACTGCATGTAACATTTCGTGAGCAGCCGTAACTGCCATTTGCTGCTCTAGCTCAGGCTGCTTAATTTCAAGAAGATAAATGTGATTGTTAGATAGATAGCAGCCCAACTCTATGGTCTCCTGGTCCTCGATCCTACAGTTTTGCGCCAGTGTCTGCCTGTCTTGATTTATCTGAGGATCGGCTCGATAGAAGTACTTTCTCCCCTCCTCCGTCATGGTCGACTGAGTGGCAAGAGACTCTATCTGCGCGGTTGGCTTGTAATCCTTGAGGTAATACCAATCTAGAAGGGCTGTGTAATTGAATACAAGCCAAATCGCTCCGCCAACGATTGATAATGACAGAGCGACTTTTAGTAGGTTTTTTAAAAACCGGGCCATGAATTAATTGTAACTCAGCTTTTAAGGCTTGATGTAGACGTCTACTTTACCCTCGTCTTTTGCCTTCTGGAGCTTATCCTTTACGTACTGGTCAAAATCAACACCTTTGATTAGGATGTGCGATGCCTGTACCTGATCATCTTTCTTGTTAGTAACCTTGATGATGTGGTATCCGTACTTGGTCTTAACAATTCCCGATGTCTGACCTGGCTGAAGCTCAAATGCTGCCTTTTCAAACTCTGGAACCATTTGACCTTTGCCAAAGAAACCAAGATCACCACCATTGGCTGCCGAGCTATCCTGTGAGTTCTTCTTTGCGAGCTCTGCAAAATCACCACCTGCTTGAACCTGCTTGAGCACATCCTCGGCCTTAGCTTTAGCCTGAGCGTTGATGCTCTCGTCGTTCTGCAACTTCTCTGCAGTCTTCTGCTTTAGGAGCTGGAACTTTATCTTCTGCTCAAGATCAGCCTTATCCCATCCGTAAAACTTCTTTAGAACTTCGTTAACCTTCTCTTCTCCACCGGCAGACTTGGTGATTTGATCAACCTGCTCTTTTACTTCTTTGCTACTAACTGTAACTTTTTGCTCACGAGCGATTTGCTTTATGATCGCCTCTTCCTGGAGTTGAGTTAGAACCTGCTCTTGGAGCTGCTTGAGGCGCTTCTTGCCCTCATCAGACTTAAAGTCGATAGCTTCGCCACCACCTTCGCCGGTTTGACTCTGGTAGTAGTTCTTGATGGAGTTAACTTCAAACAAATATGTGGAGTACGTTACCCAAGCACCATCAACTATTTCTGCTGGGTAAGGAACAATGCTGGAAACTACCTGAACGACACGGTTGTCGCTCTTGTATTTATAAATAAGGATGCCGAATAGGAGTATCAGAAGAAGGATTACGCCAAGAATTGAACCACCAATAATGGCAGCCTTCTTTTTGTTGACCTTAATATTGAGCTTCTTCCCTCCATCATTAGCGCCTTCGGGCATTACGCTCGAAGCTACAGCTGCTTCTGCAACCGGCTTGCTTTCTTTAGGTTTAGCTACGGCAGCCGGCTTTTTGGCAGCCGGTTTACGTGCCGGCTTCTTCTTCTCTTCCAACAGTAAAACTCCTTATGCTGTATTCAATGCTACCTTATCTCTCCGGCGGTGTCGAGGATGCCTGAGAGATTTTGTGAGTCATATCCATCATAATGCTGTGAATCTCCTCTGGGTGGTATATATCTTTAAGAACCCAGTTCCCGGTATATGTTTCGAGTGTGATATCACCATACTTTAGAAGAGCCGCCTGAATACCTTTAATGTGGTAGTTAATCGACTGAACTTTTTCAAAACCAACCTCTTTTACCTTTCGATTAAAGAGACCTTTTTGATTGATAACGATTAGTCGCTGGCTTGTAATGATATTTACGCTGTAATGCCAGTTCATCCACTTATAGAACCAGTAGCAGAAAGATAAAACAGGAACGATTAGGGCAATTTCGAGTGCCAGGTTTGAAAGTGGAAATAACATTAAAGGCCCTAAGCCAAAAAGAATCGCAAGCATCCCCCAAATCAAAGGCCATCTCAACACTATTGGATGCTGATTAAAGACTTCTTGAACCTCTTCCCCAGGATGCTGTCCTGGGAATTCTTTTGGCTCGCCTTTGGGACGCTTAGACATACCCGAATTGTAAGATAAGCACAGCCGTTTTGCCAGCCATGCTCGTGTCAATCTGATATAATCTGACCGTTGCCCCGATAGCTCAGTGGATAGAGCGCCTCCGTCCTAAGGAGGGCGTCGGGAGTTCGAATCTCTCTCGGGGCGCCAGGAATTATTCTACTTTTTGTGCTTCTTCGTAGTTTGAGTAAACTTTTCGTGAGCTGCTTCGTAATCGTAAAGCTCAGCGTCGCTAAACCAGTGCCCTATCTCCTGCTCGGCTTCTTCTGGGTCCCCGGAAGCATGAATAAGATTTGGAATACCGACGTTTTGAGAATCACCATGGGCGTAGCTCATGTGAGAGTAGTCCCCACGGATTGTACCCGGATGCGCACTCTTTGGCTCTGTTCCACCAACCATCTTTCGCACCAAACTAACGGACTCAACACCTTCAAGAACAGCTGCAATAACAGGGCCACTTTGCATCATATCTAGTGTGATATTGAAGGTCTCCTCTCCCCTTCTAGAAATCATCTTTCCAATGGTTTCGTAATGATGATGATAATGGTCCACATCTGGTTGAAGCATCTTCATACCAACAATCTTGAGTCCAACCTTCTCGAAGCGGGTTAAGATTTCGCCAACCAATCCGCGTTGCACGGCGTCAGGTTTGAATATGATAAGTGTTCGTTCCATTTTATCTCCTTCTACTTTGATGTTAGTTGAGCAAATTTTGTGGCTGCCGGTTGAGTATCCGCCGAGATAATACCTAGTCGTAAGCCATCAAGAGCAAGCATTTCCTTGGCCACTTCTTGAAGCTTTTCAGATGTAACCTTATCGATTTCGGCTAATGTTTGATCGATACTTTTTACCTTACCCGTGAGCAACATTTGGGTTGCTCCTCTGTCGGCGGCAACGAGATTATTTTCCATCGCCATCTGCAATGAACCTGTAAGCTGCTGCTTAGCTTTGTTTAGCTCTTTTTGACCAACCTTCTCTTTAGATATCTTAACCAGCTCTTCAATGATGGCCTCAATTGCTTCGGGGGCCTTGGCAGTATTTACCCCGGCATAAATCTCGAACTCCCCGGTATCAATAAAGTTACCCGTGTGAGCCCCGACACTGTAGGCAAGTCCCTTCTGCTCTCTAACCGTCTCGAAAAGTCTTGAGCTAAGTCCGCCACCGAGAATTGTAGCCAGAACGTTGGCGGCAGCTGCATTCTTGCTATTAAATGAGTACCCTCTTGAAGCAATCACCATGTGAGTCTGGGCCGTATCTTTTTCTAATTCGCTTACTACCCTTTTAGAAAGACTCTTCCCAACCTTTTTAAAAGGCTCGATTTTTTGATCTTTCATATCGCCAAAATACTTCTCTGCCAGCTTAACCATGTCCTCATGCTTAACTCGTCCGGCGCAAGACACGACCATGTTGCCTGGCTGATAATATTTGGCATGGAATTTCGTAATATTTTCGGGCGTTATGTAGCGAATAACATCCTCTGTGCCAAGAATCTCAAAAGATACTGGGTGATCAGGCCACAATAATTTTGGCGTCAAAGTATGAACATAACTTGAGGGATCGTCCCTGTATACATTCATTTCTTCAAGAACAACGTTGCGTTCTTTATCAATCTCAACGGGATCAAAAAGCGGGTTTTGAACCATATCAGAAACGATATCCATACCAAGCTCAATATGTTGATATGGAACCCTCACAAAATAATCAGTCATCTCGTTGTTGGTATAGGCATTAGCTTTACCACCAACCGCATCAATTTTCTCTGTAATCTTACGAGTACTTGGCCGATTCTTGGTGCCCTTAAAGAGGAGGTGCTCAACAAAATGCGAAACCCCATTGTTGTCTTTGAGGCTTTCATAGCGACTTCCTACTCCAACAGCAACAGATACCGTGGCGCTATAAGCCTCGGGCATCTCGGTAGTTACAACCCTTAAATTGTTGGGCAATGTAGAGATTTTGTATTTCATGCGATACCACCCAGGATACCAATTACAGATGAAGTTGGCTACTGGATATTGAATATAATGATGATTAGGCCCACTACAATTCGGTAGTAAGCAAAAATTTTAAGTCCGTGATTCGCCAGATACCGGATCATGAAGCGTATCGCAAAAATTCCAGCAATAAAGGCTCCAAGAATGCCTGCAATATATAGCGCTGGTTCGGCAGTGAGTAGCTTAAAATTCGATGGCTCAATCATAACCTTGAGGGTTGCACCTAAAATAATTGGCCCAGAAAGCAGGAACGAGAACCTGGTGGCGGCCTCCCCTTTCAACCCGGTCAACAATCCCGCACTGATGGTAATCCCAGACCGCGACACACCTGGAATCAAGGCTAGACATTGCGCGAACCCAATCGAAAGCGCCCGCCCAACTCCCAGGTCCTTAAGATCAAGGTTACGTCGTGCTAGATGGTCGGCCGCTAGCATCACAAAGGCCACCCAAATCAGGTTGAATGCAACCAACTGGGTAGAACGAAAAACTGTTTCTGCTAAATCTTGAATCAATATGCCGGCAATAACCGCCGGAATCGTGGCAAGAGCCATTAACCATGACAACTTACTGTGATCGGTCTTCTTCACCAGGCCAATCATTAGGTCCTTGATGTCCTTGCGGAAGAAGATAAATAGCGCTGCCAGTGTACCAATATCTAGAGCGGTATCAAAACCTAAACTGCTGTGCTGAAAATTGATTGCCTGGCCAACAACGATTAAATGGCCGGAGCTAGAGACAGGTATAAATTCGGTTAATCCCTGAACAACACCTAAGATAAAAGCCTGCAATACATCCATAATAATTATTATAGACGACTTCGCAGCTTAATTGCGTTCATATTTACTGGGTTTAATTTGAGTGCTCTATCAAGAGTTTGTTTTGAGGCCTCTTTATCACCCTGCAGGTTTTGTTCAGCTGCTTTAAACACCAATAGCTGTGATACTGCTACCCTTATGCTTACATCTTGATTTCGATTATTGATGACGTCATCGGTATAAAGAACCAAGGCTCTATCAACTGTTGCTTGGGCAGCCTGACGATTCTCTCTTGTGATCTGTAGTGAAGCCAGATCCTGGTAGTATTCGGCGTGATTGTACTGGTCAAGTTCGAGCGCCTTTTTATAGGCATCCTCAGCAGCAGCGTAGTTTTTATCAAGGTACTCTACTCTTCCAAGCAGGAAGTAATGTTGGCCATCTTGAGGATCGGCTTCTATCGCCTGATTTGCCTTGTCTCGAGCTTGAGCCAGCTTTGCCTTTCGCTCTTTTGAGTCGACCGTAGCTTGAGCAAAGTAATCAATGCCTTCGGAGTTGAAGTTGTCGGGATCAGAAATAAACATGGCTTGAGCTTTGTTGTAGCTTTGAGCCGCCCGATCTAGCTCACGATTGTCATCGTAAATTTTGCCGCGCTCTCGCCACATACTGCTCTGATAGTTTG
This sequence comes from uncultured Candidatus Saccharimonadales bacterium, assembly GCA_964632435.1. Lineage (GTDB taxonomy): Bacteria > Patescibacteriota > Saccharimonadia > UBA4664 > SCTI01 > CAZWEJ01. The sequence continues at coordinate 7,693 of CAZWEJ010000011.1, read as the reverse complement.
TAACCGATATAACAAGCAATGCTGCCAGCATAACGCCAGGGAGAATGTTGTCGTTCGGCTTGATTGGTCGTCTCGTCCAAGGTTCGTAGCTTAACCCTATCAGAATCGCCAGTAATGCAAGAATTGCAGGATAGCGCCCACCGATATCAAGACCAAGATTTAGGAATATAGCTACAACCGATACGGCCACCATACCCATGTGCTTGTCGCGAGCGTACCCGCGAGCTACGCCGATAAGTACCAGGAAGATAACCCACGATAGTGCAATCGCGCCGATAATACCTAGTTCGGCCAAGGTTTGAATATAAAAGTTGTGAGGGTCGTTCGACGCACTTACTACTTTCTTTTGATATTGAGGATGGACGGTACCAAAAGTACCCGCTCCAGTACCGGCGACCGGATTATCCCACCAAATTGAGGCTGCGCTCTCGAGGTAATTGAGCCTATCTTTGCCACTTTGAGACTCACCCATGGCAGCTTCCTTGAACCTTGACCCTGGCCCAATGAAGTCAGAATGAACAAGATTGTTTTTCAGCTGTACAAAGCCAAAAGCTATTACGTAAGGGGTGAGTACAAAAAGTAATAATCTTAGCCAAAATTTACGTACATTTGGCACCGTTAATAGCAGGGCTATAACCGTCAGCAAGAGTACTAACATTGCCCCTCTGGAGTCTGCCAGCCAGAAGGAAACCAATGTTACACCTGTAATGAGGAGATCTGCCGGTCGTTTGTTCTTAAGCCAGCGAGCCGTACCAATCAATATTGCCGGAATAAAGAAGGTCGCAGCCGGGTTCGCCCAATAGAACGTACTTGTTAATCGGCCATATTCGGCAGTCAAATAGATGAATATTCCTATGGCACCGGTGATTGAGGCTAACCAAAGATAGCCAGTCAAAAGCATCCCCTTCTCTTTCTGGTTGAGGTTGGCAGTCAATAATCCAACGGTAACAACCATGAGAGCAAAAAGTATCCATGTCCAAGTCTGGTATTGGTTAACGGTCCAGATTAGTGACGCAACCGCCCAACCAATCCATACGACCAGAGAGACGACCAGTGCTTTTGTAGCCACAGTTTTACGGCCGGGTCGAGTAAGAATTAGATATGCGCCAATCAGCAGCGAAAATGCCGATACTAAAATCCAGATGTGGTCTCGCCCTCCGCTCAACCATGGCATGGCGGCCACGAGGATTGACCCCACAATCACAAGTGATTTAAACATGCATAAATTTTATCATAAGAGTTTTATGCATCGACCATTTGATATGATTACATTATGAACATCAGCGATCTCATTACCGACTTCCTCGAGTACCTCGAGATTGAGCAAAATCGATCTCAGAAGACGATTGCAAATTACGATCGCTATCTTATGCGCCTGGTTGAGTTCGCTGGTGACATCAATATTAAGAAGCTCGATGCTGATGTGGTACGTAAATGGCGTGTTTGGCTCAATCGATTGACCGATCAAAATGGCGAGCCGATAAGCAAGACAACCCAAAACTACCACCTGATTGCTTTGAGGAGTTTCTTGAAGTACCTAGCCAAGCGAGATATCCCAGCTCTTGCAAGCGATAAGATTGAGCTGGCGAATGTTAAGCGTCCTCAGGTTACCTTTTTAGAGCCGGAAGAGGTTGAGCGGCTTTTGAGTGCGGTTGATACGTCTACACCTGTTGGATTGAGGGATCGCGCAATCTTGGAGCTTTTGTTCTCTGGTGGATTGCGTGTAAGCGAGCTGGTCGGACTAAACCGCGATCACATTAATTTGGAACGGCGGGAGTTTAGTATTCGTGGTAAGGGCCAGAAAGATAGGCTGATATTTATCTCCCCGTCTGCTGCCGATTGGCTTGATCAATATATAAAGAGTCGCCCAGATAACTTTAAGCCGCTTTTTATTCACTATTCTGGTAGCCAGGATGAGCTTGATGATGGGGCGTATACAAGACTAACTGCCAGGAGTGTGCAGAGAATGGTGCAAAGATATGCTCGGCTAGCGGGAATCACCAAGAGGGTTACACCTCATACCTTGCGCCACAGCTTTGCGACCGATTTACTGCATAATGGAGCCGATTTAAGAAGCGTCCAAAGCCTGCTTGGTCACGCAAATGTTTCCACTACGCAGATTTATACTCACTTAACGGATCCGCAGTTAAGGAAGGTTCACGAGCAGTTTCACAGGAAGAAGTGAGCTAAAATGCCTGTTGGCAATTTTCGTTCTCGACCTCATCATTTGCCGCCTCGCCGGATGGAGAGTCACTCTTGATAACGAAATCCTTACAGACTTCCTCATCACCCCAGAGCGCATCTATAGGACCTGGATTTGCAGTAACATCAAAACTATCAATTATCCTCCTGTAAGACCCACCTACAAAAGCTGTGATATCAATATTTATTGCATCCAGGTTGAAGGTAATTTTATTTGAACCCTGATATAGACCCATGTCATATATCATATTTCTATAATATGGTCTAATTCGCATAACTACTCTTTTTTGAGGATCTCCTGCTGCTAAGTTTGGAGGTATAAATGAATTGAGTGTTGCTGCACATCGCTTACCTGCACTTCTTGAGCAATCAACTTTCACCGAACCACCTTGACTACCCTGGCAATTATCAAAGTTAATTTGAGGGTTCGCTAAGGTACCGCAATTGCCAGTGTTGTCAGTTGGCTCCCACGCCCCTGGAACGCCTTGTATTGGACTCAGGATTATCGATTTAACAGATATAGAACTTGGATCAACTGAGGTAGCTGGGCCTGGATCCGAATCGGCATAAACTATTCTTGTAACCTCCATATATGCGGGAGCTCTTGGATCAATTGGCTTTGGGCCGCTCCCTGAGTTGAATGTTCTTTCATTTGGTTCAGTTGGTATTGGATCTTTATCCCAAGAGAGTTCAACTCGGTCAAAATAGTTTTTTGAAAGATCATAGTGATTTACTGATCCCAAAGATACTGTCTCATCTGTTAGAAAATCGGTTGATGATCTTATCTTTCGACAAGATAATCCCGAAGGGAGCGCTCCATATGGAGGAGAGCCTGCAAACAAACTCATTACACCATCCATATCACAGTTTTGATTAAACTTACTCAAGTTTTGTCCATTAGCAATGGCTTGTTTTATTCCGGCAATTGCCTCTTCCGACGAGCCTTCAGCAAGGTAGTATGCCTTTATGCCGCTCTCTGTATCATTTGCCTGCCTTAACTCACCAGTCATTAACTTGGTAGTTGCGACCGTAAGAACAGCAATAACAATAGTTGTCATTGTAACTACAATCAGAGAAACAGCACCTCTTTGGTTTTTCATTATCGGCCACCTCTTGCCATTACGCTCTTGTTGATTGTTGTCATCGAACAATACTCAAAACCCGGTAAACACTGCCAGTCTGGATTTGAAGCGTCTCCAGATCTATTCTCAATTTCTCCAGCTGTGGTGGTAGTTGTCCCGATCTTCATTACTAATTCCATCATTCGATAGGTACTAGCCCCGCCCTTAAATTCCTTTAATGTTATTTCGTCATCAGACACCTGTGTTTCTGTCCCCCCAGCAAATAACGCAGCCGTACAGCCTGGGCTACCGGAATTAAAAGTTACTTTTTTGTTAATCTTAAATAGTTTTTCATTATTTACATAATATCTTGCAGCATCAGCTGTATCTTGCCCATTGGACTGCAGTTTATCCGCCGGAAAGAAAAAGCATACCGACTGATTAGATATTGCACTGTCACCAGCAATTGCATATGAAGCTCTTGCTTGTCTTGTAAGCTCTTCAGAAATTACCCTAGCAGCATTCTGAGTTTTTCGAATACTAACACCAGATTGATAAGCTTTAAAGAGTTGAATAATTGCAGCTGTTATCCCGACCAATGCGATACTAAAAACGGCGGTAGCAAGTAATAGTTCAACCAAAGTAAATCCGCGCTGATTATTTGTCATGAGCATGACTCCACGACCGCACAATCTCTTTGAATATTATCTGGGTTTCTGTCAGCAAGCTTAAAAATAATTTCAGTTTCATTCGTGTCAGAGGTTCCAGCTTGAGTCCACTGAACTTTTATTGAATAGGTTTTGAGCGTGTTGCCCGATACAGCTATTGCATTAGGTACTACCGTTAGGGTTGTTGTATATAATCCGTCAACGCACCCGCCTCCACACGTTCGCTTCGATAAGTCCGCATTCAGTAACTCTCCTGTTTGAGGGAAAACGGTTGCGTCAAAGGGATTTGCCGGGTTATATGCCCCACTTGCCATATGGTTGTCCCGCTTGAGCCTCAATCGTTCAGCTTGCTGTTGAGCTAAGCTTACTGCCTCTACTCTTTCTTTTGAGAGCATCGCTGTTCGATAGGAGGCTCCAATTATGTTAAAAGCGCCCACTAAAACTATCGATATTAGCGCAATCGCTAAAATAACTTCTACAAATGTGTCCCCTCTATCCTGCCGCCCAACTTTCATCATAGATCAATATCTCTTGTAATGGAGTTTGTTTGAGGGTCTATTTTTATTATTCCCTTTTCCGAAGATCCATTGATTCCAAACTCTAACTCTGCCTGATCCGGGTAGAAGGTATATGAACCAGATGAATCAGGATTATAGTTATCAAAAATTAGTATGCTACATTCAGTTTGAGCAGCAGCACAAACGCTCTGTGCAAATGCAGTGTGTGATATTGCTGAAAAAATCTTGCCCACAATAGATATTTCTGTATTATTACTGGTTTTGTCACTATTCGTAATCAAATTACCGGTACTGTCAAACCCTCTCCAAAGATCGACTCGGTCTATCTCAATAGGCTCAACACACCAACCATTGCACCACAATGACCTGTCGATAATACCTATTTTAATATCAATAGCTCCACTCGAAGGGACTTCTATATTTGACAGGGAATATGTCCTGTACATCTGATTTACCGTATCGTATGGAAATTCGAACGGCTCCCCATTGTTCAGTAGATTACCATTCAGTTTGATACAGACCTCCTGAGGCGCTACCCAGGGGTTTATCCAACTATAGCGGTAATTAATATCAAGCTTATAATTATTGCTCGGCCACAACCCCGATCTAGTATAGGTCATGTAATTGGAGTCGGATATATTAGAACACCTTTGGGACTTTGAATGATCCGTAACGGCTGAAGTATTTTGAAAGTTATTTGTCGTAAAACTGTAATCTAACGATCTTCTTAGAGATACAGGGTTACCGTCAAGAGATAAACCTACTCCATCATATGATGAAGTAGCAGTTTTTCTTGCTTCTATCACAATGTTTGTCCACCCCACAGAGGAACCCAGCGTAATGCAGCTGTTTTTTGAGCTCTGCGTATTGTCCCAATCATCAATTACCGTTGATCCAGCTATTTTTACACGTACACCATTATCCATTTGCGAACATAGTGTCTGATTTGAGGTAAGATAAATCTGCCCCGTCCATCTGACAGATGCTGAAAAATTGGCAATCCACGGTTGGCCGGTTCTCTGCTTCACGTTGGAGTCGGGATTAAGATCTGAGGTAAATGACGAATTCTTGGAATATGGAGGTTTACTAGCGTCATTATCAGTATATACACTGAACGGCTCCCCAGATAATGAATTATTTGAGAAATATTCCCCCCTCAACCCGCTGCGGACAGCCGATGAAGGCAACTGGGTACCGCGAGGGACCGTTCTTAGATCTTGCCCGGGCACATAAACATCATTATTACTGGAGTCTTTATACACTAATCCCACAAACGGAGTGACCTCAGTCGCATCATTTTGGTTATAGTAGATAGAAATATCTAACCAGGTATCAAGAGCTCCTCCAGTAAATTCTGAACACCTGCTCGACTGAGGTTCAAGCTGATCCAAGGAATCAGGATTGTTTGTAACTACAACATTATTTATCTTCATATATGAACCGTCGTCAGTATTCAAACAAAATTTTCGGGTGGTATTTGCAGGCACCTTGATCTGCCCAGTCCAGAGAGCAGAAACTCGAGCTGCGGGGTTCTTTGCTTTATACCGAAGAATCGGCAACCAAGTGGCTGTATTGCCATATTCGGGCCCAAAAGTCTCCCCGGTGAATGCGCTGGCCATTGCAGGACGCATTATCGATGAATTTACCGGGGCTCCTCCAATAAATACATAAGGGATAATATAAAACCTACCGTAAAGGCCGCAGACATAGCCAGTAGCACTACAGCCATCGGGTGGTGGAGGTGGCGTGCCATCAGGGCATCCATTTGGTGTATTCGGAGCATACTCATAGTCACAATCATCAACATCATCCGGTATCCCATCATTATCGCTATCGTACCCACCAAACTCGGGAGTATTGCCACTTCCAAGCTGCCCTGCAAGTGCAGAACACACAACTCCACCAGAAGTATTGTAATTGAGAGGCGTTACAAAGATTTTTTCGGGTTTTCGTTGAAAAATGATGGCTCGTTTCTCGGTTCCTTTGTACTCTGCCCCATCTTTATAAGTAACCCATTTTTGATCGCACTGAGCCATCTTCTGTTGCAGGCCATCACCCGAATCACCATCCAAAGAAGAAATGATTGTGGAGACTCGCATATTTTTATTCTCCTCAAAAGGGGTTGATGGATCATCAGGAAGGAATTCTACTGCTCTACCGAAGTTGTAAGAATCAGAATTACCCGCACCATTATCTCCGTCTTTTACTGTTTGAATAGATTCGGTTTTTGCAGCCAGTATTTGATTCTTGACCTGCTCGATCGAAGTGGAGAACGAAATATCTTTCCTCATGGAGGAACGTATCGCGATTGCAGAAGTAATGGCGCCTGCAGTAATAGCAAGTACTAATACTAGCTCAACAAGCGTTACTCCACCCTGTCGCTTCAGATATGACATATCACCATAAATTATAGCATAAGCGCTATTAGAATATCAGGTTTAATCCAGTGATCTGTGCATACCAATTAATTATGGATTGCCCATACAAAAAAGCAGCGATTGTCCCACCTATTAAGAACGGACCAAAAGGGATATGAGATTGTCTTTTTATTTTTTTTGTAATTATTAGGTAAATACCTACTATGGCAGCTGAATTAAAGGCAACCAGCATCGCAACTGATGTTTTTTGAATTCCCAGGATCAATCCCATCAGAAAGCTTAGCTTAATGTCTCCTCCACCCATCCATTTACCACCCGAGACTGCAGCCAATAAATAGAAGAAGCCTCCAAAAAGTAATGCAGCCACAATTGGTCCCGTCACCGTTTTATAGCTGCCACCATCAATAAAAGATAGGACTAGAAGCATAATTGACGGAACAAGCAAGGGTACCAGTATTTTATCTGGAAGTATGTACCACTTCAGGTCGTAAATTGCCAACACTATAAAACCCGAAAGAATTATTAGCCAAATAATAAATTGTAAAATATCGATTGTGCTGTTTGGCTGCAGCGCAAAAAACGACAGCGCAAAAAGAATACCGGTTAACAACTCAATTAATGAATATTCCCTTGATATTTTAGCTTTACAGTACCTGCACTTTCCTCTTAAAACTACCCAACTAATTACGGGCATTAGGTCTCTGGCTGATAGTTCATGCCCGCACTCTGGGCATTTTGAGCGTCCTTTAACAAACTGCTCGCCCTTTTTCAACCTGTATACCACATTTGCTAAAAAAGAGCCGACAAAAAGCCCTAGAATTGCGACAAATAGAGTAAGCATAAGCGTAGTATATCAAAAACCGCCC
>CAZWEJ010000010.1:0-20199 GCA_964632435.1 uncultured Candidatus Saccharimonadales bacterium | reverse complement strand
CCTGCGGATCTGACACTTGGGTTAATGGGCCTGCATATTCTTTGAGTGCAGCAGGACTCGACTCAGATTTGAGGTTAACAGCGCAATCACCAGCGATAGATAAAGCTGAACCACCCAGTACAAGTGATTATTGTACCCACGAGTTAGGAGCTATAGATATAAACAATCAATTGAGGCCCAGCGGGCCAGCATGTGATGCAGGCGCAGACGAATACGGAGGGACTCCACCTCAAAGCAAAGCCGGAGACCTCAATAATGACGGTATTGTTAATATGACCGACCTCTCTACTCTGCTTAGTAACTATGGTAAGACAGGTACTGGTGATATTAACTCGAGTGGCATAGTAGACATTTTTGATCTTAGCATTCTACTGAGTAACTATGGGAAGTAATTAAGAACGATGGAGCATCATGACCCAAGAAAACAATTCTGAAACCAGGGTAGATATAGATTCAACTGTAGAGCCAGCACCCCTGCCAGTAGAATCGAAAAATAATTTCAAGAAAACACTACGTTGGATAATTGTGCTGTTGATATTTGCCCCATTTGTATACTTCGCATCGATGATTGTCATATTTTTTACACAAAGCTCTATAAAAATGAATAGACTAAATAACAACGCAGAAATATTGCAGAATGAACTCAATAGCTTCGTATTCGTGAAGGGCAAACAAATTAATGCGGAAGGAATTGTAGACGGAGATGGTCTTACTGCTAAAGAAAATCCTGACGAATCTACCTTCGCGCGCGGATCATTAGAGATCAATAACATACCATTAGCACAGCTGGAAAATGAGATTTACGGCAACTTAAGTAAAGCAGGATTCGAACGTGAGAGCAGTCAGTCTATGCCCTACTACTTTGCAACTAGTTACAAGGGAGATAATTTCGATTTTCTTACTATGAGGTACGTTAAAGCTGATAAAGCAATTAGGATAACCTACGTTCTAGATAAAAAATACTCATGCCCAGAAGACTACATTTGTAAAAATGATCCAAAAAGCAGGGCAGGTGAAAAAATCTATCCGATTAGTGGCCTTGGATCTTTGATAGTAAAGAGGATAAATATTGATTATTCAAGTAGATCCAGTAATTATCACTCCGGGTTTCTATACTAAATATGATTTTTAAAGTAAGACCCCGCAGGACGCGAGGCCTTACGGGGTCGTTGGGTTGTTCTAGCGCCGGCGCGTGAAATGCTCACGTGCCAAAGTGGCGAGGTAGAGACTGGGTGGCCACACAATGACGCAGATCGTGAAAAACACCAGGGAGGCAAAAATGCTCAAGTCAAAGACGATGGCGAAGACCACAGCCATGAACATCCCCGGGAGCATGAAACGTGGAATATAGAAACGCTTCATGGCCCCTCCTAGTTCCGGAACTTCCAGGCGTTGGCGAGGCGACGAGTCGCTTCCTTGCCCGCTGGGGTCACGATCGATGGTCCGATGCATCCTAGGATGCTGCCGGTCAGCACCCCGATCCAGGTCAGGTTGCTACCAATGATTGAGCCGACGAATGCCAAGGCTGCACCGACCAGAGCACCGACTGCACAGGCAGCGATTGCCCCCTTGATGACATCCGACCGAGCCACCTTGGCCTGGTCATAGATCTTCTTGGGGCTCATGTTGTTCAGTTGCGCGAGCGTGCTCAGCCGTTGCGACTTGCTCAACCCATCCTGGCGTAGGCGCTTGTTCAGCGCGCTCAGGTTGAGTAGAGCCAGCTTGTTCGCCATCGATCCAGCCGTTAGATCCGCAAAACAACGGGTGTCCTTAGGGTCCTTCAGGCTGATCGTGATGCAGGGCAGATCCGGCTTCTTCGCCGTGACTGCAACCGGAGCGTCTCGCGCCGGTGAAGCCATTGCTGCCTTCGCATAAGGCCAGCAGCAAAGCCAGATCAGTGCGATGGCGACAAGACCATGTGTGGGGAATAGGATACTTCGGGGCATCCTTACCCTCCTCCTCATTGAAAGTTACGACCGCTCAACCGACGAACGATCTCGGGATTGGTTGACCAATTTATATAATTGCTATGCTATTTTGTCAAGATTTTTATGAACAATCTTATTTACAATAATTGCGTTTTGCAGGGGCCGGGATAAACCGACCCCTGCTTTATTAGGCCGCGAGGGCCTCTTCATCAATTGTGAAGAACATATCGAGGAGCTTGTGTGAATTGCGGCCAGTTACTACAAGCCCACCCGAGTTTCCGTCAAGAAGCAACCGCACCCACTGGGCATGGGTGCCAGAGATTACGTTTTCGGCACTGGACGGATAGCCATCAGTGTTGATGAACTCCACCACACCATCCAGAACGCTAATCAGGTAATGGCGCGTACTTCCGCTGCTGATTACCTCGAGAAGGACTTGACCCAAACTACGATCATTATTACGAAGCCTCATAGCACTCATCGTGCCCGGTATCGACTTCATCGCAACCTTATCGAGCAGAAGCGACTCAACGCTAACCGACTCATCTTCAAGCAACGGACCACTGGCCCACTGCTCTCCCCATTCGGTCAGAGCAGACACAACCTTTAGAGCGCTACGGCCCCGATCTGTGAGCTCGTAATCGACACGAGGAGGCACCTCGCGAAAACGCTCTCTCCTCAACAGACCGTACTCAGTCATCTGGTTGAGACGAGTACGAAGTTGTTCGGTGGAGATACCGGGTAGACGACGCTGGATCTCCGTGAACCTCACGGGTCCGCCCGTGAGAATGCGGATGATCAGGAGCGTCCATCTGTCTCCTAGAACATCCAGTGCTCTGGCAGTCGGAGAGCACTCTTTATACCACAGAAGCTTCTTCCTGACTGATGGCATATACCAATCTCCCCTCATGAAATGTGCAAGAACCAGGCAACTTCCTAGAACCTTATGAGGTTTTACCAGTATAAGAGCCATTTTGCAAGCATAATAGTTTAACCAAAAATTTTAATTGTATGACTGCACAAAGATGTTGAGCTTGCATTACAAAAATCTTTCAACCAATAAGAGGAGCCCAATGGTAACATCTAGCCACAGTATTGAAATTGAAGTTCCAGTTGAAGTCGCTTTTGAATTTCTTACCAAAATAGACAATTACCCTCTTTGGCAAGCTGGTGTATCCGAGCTTCATGCGACTGATGGGTTTAACCCTGGAAGTATAATAACTTTTACATCCATGGGTCTGGGTAAAACGTTCAACCTGACTGCCCACATTATTGATAATGATGGCAAAACTGGTTTTAGAGCGATAAGCAATCAGGGGCCAATTACATTCAACTCCTCCTACAAGATCAGACCTACAAAGGCTGGGTGCCGAGTACAGCTCACAAATAATATCGAGACTGCCAGCCTTTTTTCGTTAGCAGAACCAGCTCTCCAGGCAATTGCAAATAGTCGATATGAGTCCGATCTCAAGACTTTAAAAATTGTCCTCGAATCTACTTACGCTTTGAAATAGCCACAAAACATAGTAAAACTTTATTGTCGTTATCTCGAAGATCTTTAGAAAGAGGCGAAGTTGACAACGATAACCACGGTTAACGCAGTTATCGCTATTTGCGGTAGGTGCAATCAGAGGAGCAACCCGATGGATCCGGAGAGGGTTGCTGGTTTCGAAGCGAGACACCGAGCTCAACACGAAAAGGAGGATCGGAGGGATCGCATGGCTCAACGCGGCCATGTGATTGAAGTCTTCCCTGTTGACAGCACATGCGACGAAACGACAGCTAGGGCGATATGCTCCTGTGAGTGGAAGAGCAGTGTCGTCAAGAGCTGCAATATCGATGATGTCGTCGACAGACACCTCGTTGAAATCGAAGCCATTATGGCTTCGTGGGCATAGGACATACAATGACTCTCATCGCAATCAACTGTGGAGAGCCTCTCAACCAAGAGAGCAGGTATCGGCTCGAGCAGCGAGTCGGCTCATTCAGAGAGATCTGTTATCCTGACGAGACGTTCTACTGGAAATGCTGGGACGTTCTCAAAGAGGCTCGCAAGAATCCGAACGGTCATCTTCACGAGATGGTCGCCCAAGGGGTTGAACGGCTCATCGATGATTTGCCGATCACGGATGAAGAGTTGCGCTCAAGCGAAGTGCTGGTGCTGCTTGCCTCGACCTGGGTTACCGCGGGAATCGAGATCATTCAGATCGTGACAATCGGTGCTTTCGAACGGCGCAAAGCCGGCTCGATCAGATGGATGGTATACGGAAACGACATACTCGGACATCACGAAATCCACCAATCCCGAGAAGAAGATATTCGGGCGCTTAGTAGTTAGCTCTCAAGCAAGGAAAGCTCCTGCTGCTTGGGGGCTTTTCTTTTTTCTATTTATGTGTTCTAATAGTTTATTCCTTCTACTTGGAGGCGCACATGCCAAAGATCACCATAAACCCCGTTGAGGCTTGGTACCCCACAAGTACCGATGAGAGATGCTCAAAACTCTCCGATGATCAGCGATTTACTCTCCATTTCCTCTACGAGCTCCCCGTCGTGATGGCCGGAGCGATGCGAAGGGGATTTGGTGAGCACATCGACCATCGAACGGTAATTCCTCGTATTATCGGACCAACGATCTTCAAAGTACGAGGTACGCCGGATATCGATCTGGTTGCATCCCCCAGCTTCACCGAGGCCCGGTGGGAACGTCGAGGCGAGTTTCTGGAAGCTCTGGCAGCAGAGATCAATGCGACCAGAGATGACCTCCAGTCGCGCCTTGATGTTGAATTGCAGTCTCCGCAAATCGATATCGACGTTGACTTCGTTAATGGCCCCGGCCTAGCCCTGGACCGAAACGGTGATGTCACAAGCCGATGGCCCAAGGAACCTGAGCCCTCAAGCTGAAAGGAAGCCCCTGCAGTTTGGGGGCTTTTCTTTATCTAAGCAAAACTCCAGGGACTACCCTCGGTATTTAACTTCTTTATAAAATCATCTTCAAATAGCGTTATGGTTGACCCTCTGCTTTCGCAATACAGATTGTACCTAACTCTACCGTTAACTTCTGTGGCAGCAATGACTTGATACCTATCTCCCCCGTCCCTTTGGATTACCTCAGTGCCTTTAGATATAGATCCAGCCCAATCTGTTTCTTCTGGAGCTCTTGTCTCCTCAACCAAGCTACCCTTCAATTTTGACTCTTCAGCCTTCAGCTCAGAAGCTTCCTTTGGTTTTTCCGGAAAATTTGCTCTCACTTTTGATTCTTCCGGGGCTCGCTCTGGGAAATTATGACGTACTCTGCCTTCACTTTTTGCCTCATCAAGTAACTTTGAGTAATCGGTTGAACTTGCTGACTCTTCTGGTGTTTTTGGAAATTCTGCAGACATTATTGGTCCTAAGTTATATCTGCATTGTACAATATAACAACTATTGTATTTTTATATTTTTATGGTATTATATTTCCTAATTCCTGTTCTTATGTTCAGGTGGCTCTGAAAAAGAGTAACGCGGGTATCTGCGCAACAGATACACTCAGACAAGGGAGTAACCCATGTCAGAAGATGGTGTTATCGCCATCGTCCGTGGCCCAGGGAAGTTCAACTTCTCGGTTGACTTCTTGAACCGCTACGAAGAACCAGGGTCTGATCGCAACCCGAACCTTCAACGCAAGGTGCGGTTCACCACCAGCTTGCGCACTTCGCCCGATTCGCGCCGTGCCGGCGCATTGGTGGCGGACGTTGCCCTCAACAAGCTCGAGTGGGTCGATGAGGGCGAAACGCTCGCTTTCACTGGGATCTGCTCCGGCGGGTTGCCGCTGAATCGCCTCGTCGAGGGTGAGTACAGCCTGAAGACCGGTAAGGGCTTCATCAAGTCGGCTTAGGCTGCCGGCAGTTTCCGGTCTGTCGAAAATTAAAACCGGTGCAGTCAACGAATTGCTAGTCGTTCTGATGAGCTCTATCGAGAGCGAAACTGCAAAATAAGCATAGACATTTTGTTTGAATTATGCTATAAATGTATCGACCTTTTTCGTACCTTCTAAGGGAGTGGAGATGCAGTCGGAAGCAGTAAATCGTCGCAGCGTACCCCTCCAGGCGCTGATGCTTGTTGTCTGGGGTGCCTGCACCTACTTCTTCATGACCACTCTTATCGAGTGGGCAGTGACCCTCAACAACGAGAACCGTGGAATCATCGTGGTTTTGGTGCTTCTGGCACCGATCGTCCTAGCCGGCGTCTTTGTAGTCATCTTGGCTGCAAAGGATTACATCATCGCGTCGATACCCGTTCTCCTCTGCGCCTTTGCCTACACCATCATGATGGGCATCGCAGTGCTCACCGAGTTCTAGTAGTTGTGCCCTTCCTGTCAAAAAAGCCCCGGATCTTCCGGGGCTTCTACATATATAATTGCGGCCCCGCCAAAGCGAGGCTTTAGAGCTATCTTGGCTCGCGAGGCTTGGCAACGCTAACGTTGACAGCGCGTCCACTGATCTCTTTTCCGTTAAGACCATCGATGGCGGCCTTAGCCTCCTCTTCCGATGACATCTCTACGAATCCGAATCCCTTGGAGCGACCTGTTTCGCGGTCCGAAATCACGTTTGCTGACTCAACGGTACCAAAATCGGCAAATGCCTCTTTGAGGTCGTCTGAGGTTGCGTTGTAGGATAAGCTTCCTACGAAAAGTTTCTGTGACATTTAGAATCCTTAGTTTTTAATTGCGCAGTTCGACCTAGATTACGATCGATGAACTACACACGTTAGGCACCAAGGAATCTATACACTGCTAATGGCAGTATAACAGAAGTAGAGCAATATTAATAAACTATTCTCATATCCTGTTGATTATGGTATAACAATACGGAACTTTCGTTTGCCCTTTTACTCGGGAGGAAAATCAGTGACTTACCAACGGTACTGGCCCGTAAGGGCAGTTGCATCGATCTTCTTCATCGTCGCGATCAGCTTCCTTTACCACCTCGCCCTTTCTTCGACCTCGGCCGCTCTTGATGGGGCCGGAAGCGTCGAGCACCGCGAGACCGTCATGTTGATCGCCACATTCGTGGCTACCTGCATGGTCTTCGTTGCCGCAATCTGCATTTCGTACATGTTCGAGATGTACCTGACTGCGGTCCTCGTTCTGGCCATGGCGGTCTGGATCACGACCCCAATCATCTCAAACTTCTTTCTCGACACCAGCCCGTTGAGCTAGAAGCCCTAAAGGCCCCGGCTTGTCCGGGGTCTTCTTCTATTTTATGAGCCTAACTCCAAAACTTGCCGGTACGGCTATTGCTAATCCGATAAACAGTACTGTCTGTATGGGCAAGAAAAGTGAAAGTAGAGCCAACACTCCACCATAAAATGCCCAAGCGATTGAATGAGCCAGCTCCATCCCTACTACGTATTCAACCCTAGGTTCTTTATCGGAATTCTTGTAATACCGTGTTAGAAAAGGCGTATGTATTAATGAATATGTCACACCCGAGAGTAAATTGGTGCTAAATATTGCCGGTGCGGTTTCGGCAACCAAACGCAATCCTCCAGTGATTGCCCCCAAAATTGAGCCTTCCTTAATGTACCCAAGCTCACCCTTCAATTTTTCCTTTTTGCCAACGTAAAGCGTTACAGCAATCGATGCCAAAGTTATTACGGAACTCAAAAGCCCTACCCCCACATAATTCGAGACGAACAAGAAGGTTACCAACGGCCATACGAGCATTTGAGTCAAAGACATTAGGGAGTAAGAAAACCCCGCAGAATAGTCCCATATTGCTTCCTTGATTTTCACTTTGCTGTAATCAAGTCGGTAACCAGAAAATTCGTTTGGACCAAAAATTAGCGGTAAGGCCGAAATCAACATTAAGGCGCCTCCAGCTAGATATACGTACTGAAGACCATAATTATCTGCCACCACGCCGCCTATTGCCGGGCCAATAGCTCCACCTATTAAGAGCAAAGAGCTGATGATTCCAATCTGTGTCCCCGCTGATCTTCTATTTCTATCCCGCGCAAAACTGGCATGAAAAGCTGGCCAATATAATCCCTTCCCACTTCCTTTAAAGAAAGCAATCAGCCAAATTGGCCAACCATAAACTGTTAACGTCGCGAGAAGCATATATGCAATGATGTCCGATAAGTCCGACAAAGCAATAATTCGATTCGGCCCAATAAATCTAATTAAATATGCACTCACAAAATGCTGAAAGCCTGCAAATACACCTACGAGGCAAAAGTATCCAAAAATTTGCCATAGCGGATAATTGAGCTGATACAAATATATCGGCACAAAAATCGTAATGAGAGCACCAGCGATTGTGCCTAAAGAGACATTCCAGCCGAGTTTTCGGACTTCAATGTTTTCTGCTATATGAAGCTGATTGAGTGTTGAATGTTTATGCACCGCCCGCTACTTAACACCTAACCTTGTATTTATTTTTTCTACCACATCGCGTGGGGTAAGGTCTGCCTTAACAACATACTCCAAGCCCATATCGTTGGCCGTTTTTCGATCAACGGGGTTAGCAGAATTAGTCAAAATAATTACCTTTTTCGCGAGGTCTGGAACGCCATCCGATATAAGCGCCTTACACACATCAAATCCGGTTAGTTCGGGCATATTGATATCTAGCATTACAAGATCTGGAGAATTATTTTTTATGAAATCGTAAGCGTCTCGACCGTTATTAACTTTGTCGACTTTATAGCCAGAGTTAGCAAGCTTAGTTTCGTACATTCTCGAGATAAACGGATCGTCCTCTGCCAATAAAATAGAATGACCATTAGCGGGCAGAGAATTTGGGCTAGTTTGGCTGTCTTGTGGGTCACTTACTCTCGGCATGACTTCCTCCCTGCTTACTGTTTAAAGGCAAACGAAAACCAAAGGTACTTCCTTTACCTTCTTCGCTTTCAAAGATAATTGTACCATTTTGATCTTCTATCACTCGCTTTGCCAGATAAAGACCCAGGCCGGTTCCATCTGGGCGCAGAGTCATGGCGTTAGGCGCACGATAGAACTTAGAAAACAGCCTTTTTTGAGCTTGCTTAGGGACCCCAATACCGGTGTCTTTTATGCGAAGTTCAACCTCTCCAGGCAAAAGCTCCAAACTGACATCAATCTTGCCCTTTGGGGTGTAGTAAATAGCATTGTCGATAAAGTTCATTATGACCTGCCTGGTCTTATTGATATCAAGCGGCAACTGAGGAATTTTCTTCTTCGGAGGTATATATTTTAGCTCAATGTTCTTGGTGTTGGCATGAGCCTGAAGATTCATAACCTCTTCTCGAACGATAAACTCAATATCGGCCATCTCTTTATCGATCAAGAACTTACCAGCCTGCATTCGCGAGACATTAAGTAAGTCGTTAATAAGGTTGACCATTCTGATTGATCCAGAGAAGGCGTATTCGAGATATTCCCGCTGACTGTCATTAAGCGGTCCAGCATCGCCATCCTCAAGCATCGAAATGTAGCCCTTAATCGAAGTTAATGGAGTTCGTAACTGGTGAGATGCCATCGAAATAAACTCGTCTTTTTGATGATCGAGCTCTTTTAGCCTGCGGTTAGCAACTCGCAATCGGTTTGTGTCTTTAATGCTCTTGGCGTAAAGAAGAGTATCGTCTACAGCGATTCCGACTGAAGAGGTTAACCGCTCCATCAAATCCATCTCAAAGAAATCCAGGTCGCTCTTTGCCTCCTTTAGTCCCAAAACCATCGCTCCTAGAACTTGCTCCCTGGCATATAGCGGGCAAACATAAAAACTCTTTACCCCTAGTCTAGCCTGATACTCATCCGCATCTTCGGGGTGCAAATGAGGCTGCATGATTTCGTAGAGATGATCCGATGAGGAAATAAACAGATCTCGGGTGGATCTAGCAATCACGCTTGCGGCATTTCGTTGAGAGATAGAGCTAGCAAGAATAAGCTTTTGAAGTTCCCTCGCTGCCTCCGAACCTCCCTCAATTTCTGCAGCATGCGGCTCAAGCGACTGTTTTACCGTATTTCGAACATAAATGGCAACCAACCCGTATCCACCATCTGCGACAAGACTCTGAGCGATCTGCTTTATCACCGCTTCGGGATCTTCAATCGAATTTAGAACAATTTTATCCATGCTTCGAAGAAGAAAAAGCGCACGATTAGTAGCCTCTAGCTCCTCATTCTTCTTAATGAGCTCCAGAGAAATTCTTCTTAGCTCTTCCCGCCTGTCGTCAGTAGGCATTTATAACCCCGTGCTAACCGGCTCTTTTGGTTTTGCTGCTTGAGGGCTAACAAGATTTTTTGCCGGCATCGAGAACCCGAAGGTGCTTCCTTTGCCCTCAACAGTTTCGAAAATTATTTTACCGCCCTGATCCTCAATAACCCGCTTTGCAAGATAAAGGCCCAAACCGGTACCATCTGGCCTGACTGTCTGAGCATTATCAGCTCGGAAGAACTTACTAAACAGTTTCTTTTGAGCATCTTTTGGAACACCAATCCCTGTATCCTTAACTCGCAGCTCCAAATTGTCACCCACTTTTTCGAGGCTAACCGTTACACTTCCTTCCTTAGTGTAGTAGATGGCATTGTCGATAAAGTTCATGATAACCTGGCGAGTCTTATTTTCGTCGAGCTCAATAAGACCAAGCGGCTTGGCCGGTTTCTTGTAAATAAGCTGAAGATTCTTAGCCTTTGCGTGACTCTGCAGTTGAAATACTTCTTGATCAACTACTTCTGCCAAATCTATTGGAGCCTTTTCGATCATGAATTTTCCGGCCGACATTCTGGATACATTTAGAAGGTCAGAGATTAGATTAACCATTCGTTGAGCTCCGGCGTAAGAATAATCAATAAACTCCTGCTGTTGCTTTTGCAATTTACCCGCATCTCCCTCAGATAGCATGGAAAGATAGCCTTTTATTGTAGTGAGAGGCGTTCTTAACTGATGAGATGCCATGGAGATAAACTCGTCCTTAGCCTTATCAAGCTCTTTAAGATGTGTATTGGCCTCGCGCAGCCTCTTTGTTGCATCATCAACTTTCCCTTGGAGTGTGGCATTAAAGTTTGCAATCTCTTCGTAAGCCTTCGCGTTGCTAATTGCAACAGCCAATTCCTGGCCAAGAACCTTAAGAACTTCAACATCTTTAGAAGAATATATATCGCCACTCAATTTGTCACCCAGCAACAAGTAGCCAACAAATTCTTCTTTTGTTCTTAGATGTAGCGCAAACCTATAACCATACTCTTCCATTAATGCCTTTTCCTTGCCGCCCTCAAGTTCGTCTGCAACTAGCATCCTATGATGTAACTGTTTGAGATGTGGAACAGTTATCATCTTCAGAGGTATAGACCCAAAATGCTCTATCCGATAAATTGTATCTTCATTAAATATATACAATTGACCATTTACCACTTTAAGTTCATTACAAATCTTGGATAATGTCTGCTTCATAAGCCTTTCCAGCTTGAACTCTCCTACCAATATCTGACCGAAGTCGTTATACAAAGTTTGTGAGTCGTAATTATTTCTAAAGAATATTTTGTCTGTAAGCTTTTCAAAGAATTTTTTGATTGGAGGAAGAGTCAGCGCCATCACAACAGCAACAATCGCATAGAAGACAAGCGACCCTGTACTGCTATTGTTATCTGGGAACAGAAGCGCAGTGCCTCCGAAAACAATAAGCCCATAGCTAGCTGCAAGGGTAAGCGTCATCAATAAGTACGCAACAGATCTTGCAACAAGCAGCCTGATATCGAACAGCCTGTGCTTAACAATGGCGTATGCAGTAAAACCGATGAAAAGCAGGGTGAAATAGCCGCCAAAAAGTGCTGAAATATTGCTACCTGTAAGAAGAGGTATCACCAAGTTTGTTGCCGACGTGCATATAGACATAAGTGCTATACCCGCTAACACATATTGAACCCTTACTCTGTCTGCACCACTAGAATGTTTATAGGAAAGGAATAATAGAATTACTATTGATACAAGATGGATAAAATAGTAAGCAATAAAAATCGGGTATAAGGGACCCTCAATTACAGTTGAGATCCCATCCTTCTCTATTACCCCTGGGATGAAACCAGGCAAAAAGCAGATAACAGACATGGCTGCGGCCGAAATCCCGACCGTCAAATTAAACCATTTGCCTCTAAAAGTTTTGACTGGGAATAGATTGGCAAATAATATTCCCCACAAGCACACAAGAACTATGCAGAAGAAAGTTATTCTGGTCCACAAAAGAGATCTAGTAGGATCTGCATCCACAACGAAGTTTGCCAACATCCATGCAGAAAGCGAGTAGCATATCAAGGCAAAGATAATATTAGTGGTCTTTTTGCTGTTATTGAGCAGGGTGAAAGTACCGAGCCCTATCATGGCAATTCCCACTATCGTTAAAGCCAAAAAGCTTAAGCTTAACATAAGGTTATATTATCATGTTCCTACCTGTTTGAACGAATCGAAAACAGTATGTTAACGCCATCTTTAGGCCCGCCGTAGCACCTTTCGACTTCACCCTCGATCTTCCCTGCTGTCTCTGCTTCTCGTAAAAGTGTTTCTTTTTTAGGAAAGTTAAATACAACCGATTTTGAAAGTTCTGATATAAAGGTATCAATAATAGCCACACATATAAGCCTGGGGTCAAGAAGTTTAAGAGGATTATCATTTCGAACATGCTCTTTGATAAGGGCTAGGCTTCCAGTTCTATCTGAAGTAGTTGCTACGACTAAGCCATCTTGTTTTAATACTCTGGCCACTTCGTCCCAAAGTAGCTGACGATCCGGCACGGCATATATTACATTGACCATTGCAATTCGGTCGTATGATTTATCAGGTTGAGACTTCAGAAAATCTATAACTTCTTCTTGATAAAGCTTAATATCACCCGATTCTATCTCGTTGCTATACTTCTTTCGGAATCTTTTCAACATAGATATTGAGTTGTCGACCGCGTCAATGTTTGCCCCCTTACCGATAAAGAATTTGATTAAATTACCCGTCCCACAACCAAGATCAAGAACTCTCATCCCAGATTCGACGTCCAGTCTTTCTGAGACCTTTTTTATCAAAAGCTTGTATGGAAAGAAGTTATTAAGACCGTCATAAACATACCCGTATATGTACCACAGGGTATTTGCCACCTTTTCTGATCCAAGGAATCTAAGAAAAGACAGGAATACTGCAAGTATCACCCAGCCCCAAATGAGACTCCTGACAATCCCAGGTAGACTCTGGCCGAAAATAATAAGAACTAGGTAAGGAGAAAAGATTACGAACCTGTAAAAGATAAAGAAAAACCAAAAACTCGGCTTACGTGTTGCACCATTTTGAAGAGAAAGAGAAACAAGCACTGCAAGCATCTTCCAGGCAATTGGGAATGTAATAATCCATACAATCACGAACAAGAACAATACCTGAGGCGCCGACAGATCCATCATCATTTCGTAGTTTTAATCTCCGGTTGGTCCAACACAAAGCGAGATAATGGTCTATGCACTGGATGCAATTTTGTGGTCGCTTTTTCGAGCCATTTAACTGCTCTTTCGATATCAACCATAGCGGGGATAATATCTTCTCCCACGTACTCGGTTCTTTCGCCGATTTGTACGACTGATGGCCCAAAAAAGTTCTTAAGCCTTTCATATAGAGCGGGCGCACATGCCATCAGCCAAAGTTTATCTCCCTTTGCTAAGGAATAGTGGCCCATGAACCTGTAGAGAATCAACGTAGCCGCCGTGGGCTCTCCGCTCGCTTTGGCTAGACCGGATATTTCAGTTATCTCTGACGGCTTATGTCGCTGGATAATCTCCCTGTACCTGCTATATATATGGGCTTGCTCAAGAAGAGGAAATGACTTCATACCTAATTTTGAGTGATCTCGTATCTGTCTAGCAGTTAGGACCACTGATGGGTCCTGTATATGATTTTTGATCACTACGAAATATACTGAGTGATCCTGATGAGGGTCTGCCTTCTTACTGATATGCCCTTGTTCATCAATATGCTCTTTTGCAACGAACCCTCTTCTTAGATAGGTATCCGCATGCAATCTTTTCGCTAGTTTAAGGTGATGATCATCATCAACTACGAAGCAATCATAATTTTCTAGATTGCCAGAATTGAGCATTCTACTGTATTGGTAAGTTCTAATAATTTGCTTTTTGAAGCGGTTGATCAATTTTTGTTTTTCTTCTTATGGTTATCTTGGATTATAATACATATCGATGCCAGAAAAAATCCAAACTTCAACAAATAGTAAAACTTCTACGGGTTTCCCCGTACTTGATACCCATATATTCGGGTTAATACTCCGATTCCTGCAATTATTTATTTGGGCGCCACCGGTTAAACTAATTGCGTATTTTACAGTCAAAAGAAAATACGTAAGCCCGCAGTTAAAGCCAGACCATACAAAAACTTTTGTAATTGCATCTAATCACCAAAGCGCTTTCGACCACTTCATGATTCTTGCATGCTTACCGCTAAACTTCCTGGTGAAAGAATCTCCATTTAGGTTTATGACTCTGCATAAATACTTCACTTACTTACCTTTTCGAGTATTCCTTATATTCTGCGGCTCATTCCCTGCAAAACCTATCCATAACCATATATTCGGGTTGGATGCCGCGGAGAGACTACTGAAAATA
This sequence comes from uncultured Candidatus Saccharimonadales bacterium, assembly GCA_964632435.1. Classification (GTDB taxonomy): domain Bacteria; phylum Patescibacteriota; class Saccharimonadia; order UBA4664; family SCTI01; genus CAZWEJ01. The sequence continues at coordinate 5,664 of CAZWEJ010000010.1, read as the reverse complement.
GGTCATACCGTACTCATTTACCCTGAAGGTACTAGAACATTACCGGGGGAAAAAGAACCAAAGAGTGGCGTCACAGTTCTAGCAAAAATGGAAAACGTAATGGTTATACCTGCAAAGATTATGTGGTACAAGAAGAGTAGCGGGCGAAGAACCTGCACGGTAAGTATAGATGCCGCAATTGATGCAAGAGATATGTCGGCACAAGATATAATGGATCATATATATAGACTTCCGTAACAATAAGGCAGGGGAATATGTCACACATAATTGCAGTAATAGAAGACGAAGAGGCAATTCGCGAGCTCTACAGGATAAAGCTCGAATCCGAGGGGTTTAAGGTCATAACCGCCACAAACGGAGAAGAAGGACTCAAGCTACTTGATACACACAATCCCCATGTTGCGCTATTAGACATCATGATGCCAGATATGGATGGGATTGAGGTTCTTCAAATTGCGACTCAAAAAGATATCTTACCAAAATCGGTAGTTATCCTTACAAACCTTCCTTACGAAACTGCAAGAGATATGGCAAAACCTTTTCCGGTTGCCGGTATTTTTATAAAGATGGAAACAACACCCGTTAAGGTTGCTCAAACCGTTAGAGAGCTAATTGCCGAATAATGGGAGCCGATCAACTTCTTCAATCAGTTGGGTACATCGGCATATTTGTAAGTGTATTTATTGAATCTGGAATAATCATTGGGTTAGTTCTTCCCTTGCCCGGGTTCACATTGATGTTCGCGGCGGGGGCATTTGCAGCAACCGGAAGGCTTAGTTTACCCATTGTCTTAGCGGTTGGAGTGTCTGCAGCGATAAGCGGTTACTTTGCGGGCTACTACTCTGGTAAAACATATGGGCGCAGAATTTTTCACTCGCCCAGGATTAAGCAATTACAGCCAGAGCACATTACTCAAGCCGAAAAATTTTACGACCGGCACGGCAAAGTAACGCTTGTGGTGGGTAGATTTGTTCCCGTTGTACACACGATTGCACCCATAGTCGCTGGGCTTACTCGCATGAGAATAGGGTTATTTTCCGTCCTCAATATAATCGGAGGCATTATCTGGAGCTTTTCCGCAGTATTCCTGGGCTACTATATCGGTCAATCGATACCTAATATTGAGTACTATATAGTCGTTGTTGCTGTAATCATTGCCATCGCAATTAACATTCCTGTTGTCAGAAGGCAGCTAGAAAAGCTATCAAACTACATTCAAAAGATGTAGTTATACCCCAATGTCTCTTCCAAAGCCAGACTGCTTTAGTAGGTCGTTTATCCTCTCATCAATTGTTTTCTGATTTTGTGATTGGACTTTAAGTGCCTGATTGAGCGACTCGAGTTCAACATTAGCTTCTTCCAAAGCCTGCATGGCAAGTTTTCGATCTGATATATCTTGCTGAATTCCCACAAAATTGATTAACTCACCATCGCTGTCATAAACCGGCGAAATCGTCAGCTCATTCCAAAACATAGTTCCGTCTTTTCGATAATTCCTAAGTTCAACGCGAATGTGCTTTTCACTTGAAATCGCACCACGCAGGTCATCAATAGATTTTTGATTTTTATCATCGCCCTGCAAAAAGCTACAGCTCTTTCCAAGAATCTCATCCTTACTGTACCCGGTGAGGACTTCGAAAGCCGGATTAACGTCAATTATCGGGTTATGGGGCTTTCTAGCATCAGTAATTACTACCCCTTGGCTGGAGTACTCAATTGCCCTCCCACGACTAGCTAACATCTGCTCGCGCTTGGGCTTTGAAGACTTGCTTTTATTACCCATATTTAGAAGATCTCAAAAAATTTGGCACTACGCAAACTCTCAGGAGTATAATTAAAGCATAAGAGGAGATTTGAAATGGCAAAAAAGTATAGTAGCGGTGGCGGTACCGGTGACGCATTTTATGGTCTAGGACTTATTGGCGCATTAGTATTTTATATCCAGCAAGCAGATAGTTTTTGGACTGGGATATTAGGTATTCTTAAGGCTCTCGTCTGGCCTGCATTCTTCGTCTACGACATATTGAGCTTTATTACTCGCTAAGCTATTGCCAGACTCTAACGTAGTCCACCTGCATATTTGAAGGTGTAACTATTGGTGGAGAAATTTGGTTTGACAGCCCAAAATTAAGTATTAGGTACATTGGAGACGCCGTGACTCCCTCGGTAATTTGTCCTACTTTTACACCGTCGTAGTAATACGATATCGAACCTGGCTGCCAATTAGCACTAAGAACGTGCCATCCCGCAGTGGCTGTTGTCGATGCACATCCCCCTGGAGCTCCATTAGAATAATGAAAGTGATAACAAAGCTTTCCCCCGAGCACCTCCATTACGTCAATCTCCCCGTCAACTGGCCAATTTTCGCCATTGGTCCAAAATGCAGGCCAGTTTTGACCGGTCCCGGAACCTGGAGGAATCCAAACTCGCGCCTCCATTACACCGTATGTAAATGTGTACTTACCGTAACTATTGATTATCCCGGATGCGTAATTATATGTTTTGTTGTTTGTAGCCCTACATGATCTTGTTTGAGCTGCAATATTAACAACCCCACCATTAACAGTAACGTTTGCCGGATCGTAACAACTTTCTTCGTAGGTATCGTTGACCGGCTTAGTTATATTTGTTGTTCCCCCGAACCAACTCGGAACCCATTTGCTTGTATCTAATGTCGATCCATTAAAGTCGTCAGAAAACTTGAGAGTCCAGTTCCCGGCTATCCCTACGGGCGTTGGATTTGTGGGCGAGTATGTTTTTGAGAAGTTGCTCAGTAATATACTCAAATCAAAGATATCTACAATTGAATTGCCATCTAAATCAACATTCGAATTGTTCGTTCCATAAGCAGTTAGCAACAATGACAAGTCCGTCATGTTCACGACATTATCGGAATTGATATCACCCCTAAGATTTGGGTTTGCAGCAGAACTAATTCTGATTATATTGATGCCCGCTATTGCGGAAGCTATGGCGAGAAGAAGTATAAAAGCAAAGAGGGGTTTTTTTGATGATTTTAGTTTTGCGCCCACTTGTTACATTTTATTGTTGCGTCTAGCCCGCTTGTATTCTCTTCTAAGCGCACTATTCTTGATTATCAGATTCGCAAACGAGGCAATAACTCCAATACCGGAAAGGATGTAGATCATAATGAATATCTTCGCCTCATTTGATTCGGGAGTGATGTCCCCATAGCCTACTGTCGTTAGAGTCACAGTACAAAAATAAAACGAATCAACCCAAGATAAATTCTGTTCAAAATGGAAATAGGTTGCCCCCATGGTCAGAATTCCAATGGCAATAAGCCCTGTAACAATAAGCTGCCTGCGGGTCTCCATCCATTCTCTTCGGATTTGTTCAATTGAGCTACTACTCATAAGAATTATTGTAACAAAAATGGCAGCCTACAGAGTACTGCCATTTTGTATGAGATTTTCTTTTACGCTAGTCTATCGAGCTCTGCCTGATGCTTGATCATCTTTGAAGTGATATAGGTGATCAAAGAGTTGACCGAAAGAGCAAGCAGCATGTAAACAACAATTGCAAACAGTGCCGATGCGCTAAAGTAGCCCGTCTCCCCAACTTCTCTAACTGGGAATATACCCCTAAATGGCTGCAAGAATTCGGCAGCTACCTTGTATACGAACTCAGTAAACGGAACAGACTGGTTAGCTCCGAACAGAAGCAGAATAAAACCTAGCGAAAGAAATACTACAGCTAGAATCATGTATCCGTATACGACGTAAGTTAATGCTTTTGATACTTTTAGGAATAATGACTTTGAGTCACTGTTCTTTTGAGTTGCCATTTTTTTCTCCAATACTTTTCAAACTTAGTATAGCAGAAAATATCATAACTATTATTCAAGCAATTAATACATCTACTTCCGCAGGATCTTCTCCATTGACTTCCCCTTTGCCAGCTCATCGATCAGCTTATCCATATAGCGTATCTCTTGCATTAAGGGCTCCTTGATATCCTCAACTCTAACCCCGCAGATAACACCGGAAATTAGCTTTCGATTGGGGTTGAGGCTTGGGGCATTCTCGAAGAAATCTTCAAAATTAATCTTTTCGTCAATTTGGCGATTGAGGCCCGCACTATCGTAACCAGTTAACCAACATATTATTTCGTCTACCTCCGCTTTTGTCCTCCCCTTCCTTTCCGCTTTGGCGATGTAATGAGGATAAACGCTAGCAAAACTCATTTTGTATACACGATGGTTTGTCATAAATGCATTCTACAAGACCAAAACTTAAAAAGTATGGCAACCCCTTTGTTATTTAATAAGTGCCTTTAGAAGAGAGACAGCCAAAACCGAAACTGTAGAGGATAAGAAAGCTCCCCATGCAAGATCAACGATTGTTACAATCGGCGGCCAACCTTTTATGGTTGCTAAGTTAGTGAGATCGTATGTGGCATAAGCTACCAGACCAAAAAGCGCTCCCAGAATGCCAATTTTTACCAAACTTTCAGCATTCTGCCACCCTGGGTAAACGACAAATACCGTAATTCCAATCACGAAAATCACATAATAAGCAGCCGCAGCCAACCAATTAGGCTTATCTGCTAGTAGAAAGCCGATGTGCTGCTTATAAAATCTAGGAGCTACCATCCCGAGCCAAAGTGCATCGATAACGGTCATGGCAACTAGTGAGGAAATAAATGCGTAAAAGTAGTTGATCATGACAGGATTATATCAAAATTTTAAGGGGCCAAGGTTTATGCCCTAGCCCCTTAAGCGAATCATGAAGGGTCTTCGTCCTTGAACCTCAACCCCCACCTCATGAGCTGCCTCTCGTAATACTCTCTGCTGTTGCGAATATTCCTATCCTCTCCCATTTTAGCCACGAATTGGATGAAGGTTAGTTCGGCAAGGTCGCCAACCGTTTTAATGCCTGCCTGTCGAATCTTGACACGTTTATCAACAGAGAAATCGAGTACAGCAACAGACTCACTAATGACACTCTGGGGGGTCAACCGAGAGATATACTCATTCCTCTTCTTCTCAAGATCCTTTACTACCTGCCTGAAGGCATCCTGTGAACGATTGTTCATTACAGATACAGATACGCCAAGAACCTTGGCGGCATCTTTGCGCTTAGGTCTATTCGGCCCAAGGGGATTCCAAGATGCCATGATGGCGTCACGATACTTCGGCTCGAGGTGTGCGAAATAACCAAGATGATCTCTCACCCAAGCATGGTCCGCTTCTCCAATCGCCGCTTTCAACTCCTGTTGAACCGCCGGAATGTAGCGATGGGCGCTAAGGACTGCAATTACCTCATCGATTCCATCTATTGTAGTTACCTCAGGCGCAGGTGCGTCCTCCGGGAAAGCAATCGATGACCCATCAACACCCTCAATTTTTGGAGTTCCCATTTCAAGTTCACAGTTTAGGCCAAGCTCCTTTGCAAGACCTTTGATTTGTTCAACCTTGGTGAAATCAGGGTCTAGGTTGCCCTTGAGCTCACCCTCGATTTTGATGCTTATCGGCACCAGAATATACATATGCCACCTTTGTAGCGGTTTTTGCAGTGCGCTCTACACACACTGCGCAGAGATTGGCATACTATACCATAATAAATGTGTATTCTCAATATAATTGCTGGAGGGCCATCTGGGACTCGAACCCAGGACACGCTGCTTAAGAGGCAGCTGCTC
>CAZWEJ010000009.1:0-20332 GCA_964632435.1 uncultured Candidatus Saccharimonadales bacterium | reverse complement strand
AGTCAGTCGAGGAAGTAAGTTGTTCGAGAGCCTGTTCGGATCTAAGACCCGAGTAAAGTTATTAAGTTTGTTTTTAAATAATCCCAACCGGCCATTTTATGTCCGGGAGATTACGCGCAAGGTTGATGAGCAAATCAACTCTGTTAGACGCGAGCTGTCGAACCTGCTCGCAATAGGAATTGTGCGCTCAGATAGCAACAACAACCGCTTGTATTACGAAGTGAATCAAGAGTATCAATTTTATGCGCCGCTTAGAGCTATCTTTACGAACGTTGCCGCAAGTGAGCCAGAGCTTGCCGATACCAAAGAAGACATTGAGCTAGTTAAGCGCCTTCGTTCGACCGGTAACATCAAGCTTGCATTCGAAACTGGTAGCTTTGTGCGCGATCCATCTGCAGGCACGGATCTATTTATTATGGGTGATGTTAATCGAGCCAGAGTTGCAAAACTCGTTAGCGAGCTTGAGGAGGAGATGGGGCGAGAGATCTATTTCACTATCATGACTCCAGAGGACTTTACTTATCGACAACGGCTCAATGACAGGTTCTTGTCTGGGGTGATGGATGCAAAAAAGATTATGTTGATCGACGAGACACATTCAAAGGTCAAGCCTGCACCCGCAGCTTTAAAGGATGATATTGCAGAAGTCTCGGTTCCGGTAGAAATCAAGCCAAATAAACAATAGTAGGAGGGAAGATGGAAGTCACATATTTAGGGATGAATTGCGTAAGGTTAACCGGGAAGGATATCTCGGTATTGTGTGATCCATTCCCGAAGACTTCTGGCCTCGGCGAGATCAAATTGCCAAACGATGTAACTTTGCTGAGCCAAGACGACCTTGGGCAGGCTCAAAAGCCTGGGATGATTCTCGACAGTCCTGGTGAATACGAGGTAAAGGGGACAATGATCACCGGTATTCCTGCTAAACTCCATATCAATCACGAAAAAGAGGGCGACAACTCAACCATTTATGCGATAAGTATTGATGGCGTTAGAGTGGCTTTTCTTGGGAACATTGCTCCCGAGGTAAAAGACAAGCAGCTTGAGGCTCTTGGAGAGATTGATGTGCTGATTTTACCTATTGGTGGTCATGGTTTAACGCTTGATGCAACAGCGGCAGCTCAAATTATCAGCCAGATTGAGCCTAAGTATGTCATACCAGTTCATTATGATGATGGTAAGACCAAGTATGAGGTTCCTCAAGATAAGCTCGACGTATTTATGAAGGAAGTAGGGTCTACTTCCGAGGCCCAGCCAAAGTTACGTATCCTCCAGAAGGATTTGCCACTCGAGACCACTGTAGCCGTCTTGCAGCCACAAGGCTAAGAAGCTCAACGTAATAAAAAAAGACCCTTCACGGGTCTTTTTCTGTATCTGGATTTACTTTGTAGCGGCCGCTTTCTTTGGTTCAGCCTTTGCTGCTGCCTGGGCCTCTGCCTTCACATTGGCTTCGCGCTCGTACTTGGCGAGGGTTCGCATGCACTGGGTGCAGATCTTAACTCGAACTTTGGTGCCATCAACCTCTAAACGGGTACGCTGAAGATTCGGCTTCCAAACCTTGTTCGTCTTCTTCTGAGAGAAGGGAACATTGTGGCCGAATTGCTTTCCTTTTCCGCAAATTTCGCAGCTGTATGCCATTTAGATTCCTTATAATTCCTTAAGCAACTAGGAGATAATAACAGATCTGGACAGATAGGTCAACTTTAATAGGGGCCTATTTAGGGTACAATATCTTCATGGAATTTAACTTCACAGGGCTGGCATATTTACTCATCTCGCTGATCCTTGCGCTGACTTTGCACGAGTTCGCCCATGCCTGGATGAGTAACTTTTTAGGCGACAGAACGGCTAAAAATGAGGGTAGGCTATCTATAAACCCGGTCGTCCATATCGATCCATTGATGACGCTGTTTCTTCCGTTAATGCTAATTATTTTCCAGTCGCCGGTGATTTTTGGTGCCGCTAAACCGGTTCCATTTAATCCATGGGCGGTCAGATACGGCAAATATGGGGCAGCGCTAGTGGCTATTGCCGGCCCGCTTATGAACATGATTCTGGCGATTATCTTTGCTGTTTGTCTGGCTCTTTTCCCAGTTAGCACCCAGGTTATTCCGCTGTTTATCTCGATGATCTCAATCAATGTAGCGTTTGCCGTTTTCAATATGATACCTATCCCACCACTTGATGGCTCAAGGGTTCTGTACGCCGTTGCTCCAACAGGGTTGAGAGACGCCATGGATAAGCTTGAAAACAACGGCTTGATAATAATTTTCGCGATTTTATTTATCGCAAGTCCAGTAATTTTACCAGTATTGGCTGCTGTTAACGGAGCCATTATGCAGATATTGGTTCCGGGCCTTACAGGAGCTTCAACCTAAGTTCTATTGCTTTCAATGGCTGGCTCAGCAGGCTAGAATAGTAGTAACTCTGCAGCATAGGTAGGCCAGTTTATTTTTTCTGTATGAGTTTTTCACGGGAGTCTTAGATTGCTCCGGCCCGAGGGTCGCGTAGTTGCGGACACCCACCTGCTAATTTGCAGGAAGGAAACTCTGGACCTACCATGCAGGCGGAGTGTTTTTATTTTGGCTTTGCTGTGGCATAATTCGGGTGTTCTTTGTCAACTGAGGGAGGAAAGTTGTCCGAATGGAGCGATAGGAATCGGTTTCGCCAAAGATTTCGCCCTCAACCTCCTCGAAGGAGTGAGAGCTGTAGTTGGGGCCCCCGATGGGAGGCAGGCTACAGGGTTGCTTCTTCGCAGAAGCCCTCAAAGCCAGATCAAGCCAGCCAGCTTTTTGCGGGCTATATCCTGCTTGTTCTCTACATGATGTTCGGACTACCGTTCATCTGGGGCGGTTACGCAATTGCAGTCCTGGCTTGGGCCCCTGGCGCCCTTGGTGGGATGATCGCCATGATCAGCTTCTCGGCAGAGTTGTACAAAAAACGTTTTTCGAGCCGGCGTTAATCGCCGGCTCAAACATTTGTTAGAATTGCTTCATCGGGGTGTGGCGCAGTTGGTAGCGCGTACGGCTGGGGGCCGTGAGGTCGCAGGTTCAAGTCCTGTCACCCCGACCAGATTTAAGTGTGCTAATATAAATTTATGAATCCAGAAATACCGCATGGGGACACAGAAAGCCCCAAGCCTGATAAAGAAAAGCTAAAAGAGGCCTTCTTGGAAGCATACACATTTAAGCCTGAGGGGGGCTTTGAAGCTTCAGTATACGATCAGGGTGTGGCTAGTATGAGGGAAAGTGTTACAAAAGGTTTTGGTCTTGAGCTTAAGGACGATGACGAGTATTACGCAGTGATGGCTGGTCTAACTATTGCCACTGAACAAATGGGTCAACTTATTGAATCTGGGCTAGATCCTCAAAACGCAGCCCGGACACTTAGAACTTCATTAGCTGGCTTGGCACCAATAGAATCTCAATCATAAATATTTTAGGCGCCCGGTTACCCGAGCGCCTTTTTGTTACCGTTTTTTCTCAACCGTCCAGCAATGGATGTCCAAGCCCGGCCCAGTGACGTAAAAGAACTTTACGCCATCAAATCGATGCTTGAGTTTAGATCCAAAATGACTCCAGTCATCAATATTAATCGGCTCATCAGGAAGCTGGCTGTCTTCAACCAGTAGAACAAGCTCTGCTGGCAGATCATGATTTCGCTTTGTCGCGAACATTTCGATGAAAGACTCGGTCCAACCTTCTCGGATTGTGCCGTCTGCCGAGATCCCCTTATTGCATTTCTTACAGCGATAAGACTTATAGTGGTAGGGTTCTTCGTAATCGTAGTACTGATTTCGTGTCACAACGTGGGTGCCCGATTCCTCAAAGAAATTGAAGTCACTTTCTCTAACGAGTCTCTCGCAACTGGGGCAGAAAGCTAGCCCGTGCCCAACAAGAACATTAACTAGATCTTGTAGTCTTAGTTCGTTGTATTGGCGGCAAAGGTCAACTAGCTGGGCTTTGGTGACGCCAAATGAATCTTCAATCCGTCTTACTTCCTTAACCTTTTTGTCTAGAAAATCGCATTTGCGGGTGATCTCCGCCCTAATTTGCTGCTTCGTTTTCTTTCTAGGCATCTCTTCCTTTCAAGTTGCTACTAAGGCACTTTGATCTTATTTTTGTTTACTATGCATATCTAGTCGAAAGAGTTTGAGGTAAAAAGATTTGACTCAAATTAGTATGGGAGTATGATTTATAATCACTACGGAAGAGAAAATGCATAGGCTTCAACAACACATCCTTCATCAGTTAATTACCAATCCAACTAGGCGTTATGCCGACCTAAAGCCTTCCGATGTTGAGGGCAATCTCTTTATGTACCATCTGCGATGTCTTATGAAGGAGGGGATAGTTGAGAAAAGAAGCGATGGTCTGTATCAGTTGACCTCAAAAGGTAAAGTCTATGTTGACCGCCTGAGCCTCAAGTCTTTCACGCCTCGAATGCAGCCAAGAATCGTAACATTGATGGCGATCCGGGGCACTGATGGAAGACTGTTGATGTATCGCCGTCGAAAGCAGCCGCTTATCAATATGATTGGATTTCCTTATGGGAAGATACATCTCGGGGAAACCATTAAAGAGGCTGCCGAGAGGGAGCTCAGAGAGAAGACTGGTTTAAGCGCGGATCTCAAGCACATAGGCGATGGTTATGCGAATACATTCGAGAATGGGGAACCAATTAGCCAGATCATGTTCCATCTATTTATTGGCAATAACCCAAGTGGAGAACTACGGAAGGATTCATCTGCAGGCGAGTCAATTTGGCTCGACGAGTCGCAGCTGAAAGGGGATGATATTATGCCCAATGTGGTCCACATCCTCAGTCACGTGAATAAATATGATGGTTCTTTCTTTTTCACAGAGCTCAATCATCACCTTAATCAGACAAGGCTGGTATAATAGCGATCATGGCAGATCTAATAAATGCAGAGTCAGCTCAACGAGAGCTAGTTATAAATACTGATGGTGGATCGCGTGGTAACCCCGGTCCAGCGGCTATTGGAGTTGTAATTTCTACACCAGACGGCAACCATCTTGAGTCGTTTGGTGAGTATATTGGCGAAACCACAAATAACCAAGCCGAGTATTTGGCAGTTGTAAGAGCAATTGAAGAGGCGACCAAATATCGCCCAACTCGCATTCGTTTTTTGCTCGACAGTGAGCTCGTGGTCAAGCAGCTAAATGGGCAATATAAGGTTAAAAATGCCGATTTAATGCCATTGTACTCAAAGATTGTTCAATATATCCACAACCAGGAAGTAACCTTCAAGCACGTACCAAGGGCGCAAAATACTCTAGCCGACATTGAGGTCAACAAGGCGTTAGACAACCATCTAGCAACTTAGGTTGAAAAATCTGCAAAATTCAATATAATAATATCGCTGAGATTGCTGGATGATCGCTCCTTTTGGAGAGGAAAGTCCGGACAGCAAAGAGCAGGACGGTTGTTAACGACAACCGGGAGTAAGTGCTCGGTGGTTCTCTCGAGAAACCATCGACACCCAAGCCTAGGGAAAGTGCCACAGAAACGAAACCGCCAGCCTAGCTGGTAAGGGTGAAACGAGTGGGGTAAAAGCCCACAGCAACCGGTGGTGACACCGGGAGGAGGTAAACCCCGTCTGCTGCAAGGCAAGCTGGTCGCACACGAGTTGCTCGCTCGCGTACCAGCGTTAGACCGCGTGAGCTTGGTGGCAACATCAAGCCAAGATAGATGATCATCCATCCGCTTAGCGGGGGACAGAATCCGGCTTACAGGCAATCTCGGCAAAGAAAAGGGACGCATCAATGGGTGCGTTCTTTTTCTTATTAAGATGGTAAAATGCTTATAGTATGCGTAAAAAAAGCGAATTAGTATTCAGTCTCATTCTTGTCCCGATCGACTTTTTGGTACTTCTTGTATCCTTCGTTGCGGCATATGCTATTCGAGTTAAGCTCGAGGCCAGACCGGTTGTATACCCCTTAGGTATTGAATTCTTCATCAAGGTATTTTTGGTGATAATCCCTGTATGGATTTTATTCTTTGCTTTAATTGGGCTTTATCACCAGTCGTCCTTGAGGGGTAGACTTCAGGAGTGGGGACGCATCTTGGTAGCCACATCTGCCGGGTTTATGTTTATGCTCGTAATCGATTACATTAGTCGGTCGCCACTATTTCCCTCAAAAGCCGTCCCAATCTATGCCTATGGAATCAGTATTATTGCTTTAATTCTTGTACGAGAACTGGTGAGAGACGTACAGAGGAGCCTGTTTAGGCTGGGAATTGGTACTTATAGAACGGTTGTAATCGGGAGCGGTAAAATGGCGCAGGAGCTCGTTAAGTCGCTCCATTACACAAAAACCTCCGGGTATAACATCATCGGCGCTCTAGATACTGCTAAGGGTGCTCAGGGGAGGATGAGCCCAATTACAGTGGATAGTTCGCTCAAGAACCTTCTCAATCGACTCAATGGCGACAAAATTGATGAGTTTATTCAAGCTGACTCTTCACTAGAACAGGAAGAAGTTTTTGAGCTGGTTGAGTACGCCGCGAACAATCACATAACATATAAGTTCATACCAAATCAGTTTGGTCTATTTGCGTCTCATTCGGAGATTCAGACTATGGCTGGTATGCCAATGGTGGCGCTTAAGCGAACACCGCTCGACGGGTGGGGTAGGATAGTCAAGCGAGTATTCGACCTGGTGGCATCGATTTTTGGGCTAATTGTGCTTTCACCTTTGTTTCTTGCAATCGCGATTTTGATTAGGGTTACGGATCCCGGACCAGTGTTTTACAAGCACAAGAGGTTGAGCCGCGTTGGCAAAGTCATTTACGTATATAAGTTCCGCTCAATGAAAACTAGGTTTTCAAAGGGTAAATTCAAAGGACTTAACGATATCGAGGTGTTTGAAGCACTGGGTCGCGATGATCTCGTTGATGAATTCAGCCGAGATCAGAAGGTTAAAAAGGACCCTCGTGTTAGTGGTATCGGTGGGTTCTTAAGAAGAAGCAGCCTAGACGAGCTCCCTCAGTTGATTAACATTCTTCGTGGTGATATTAGTCTGGTTGGCCCTCGGCCAATCGTTGAGGCAGAACTCAAAAAGTACGGAAGTGGTCGGCACACTTTGCTGGCGTTGAAGCCAGGCCTTACAGGAGTTTGGCAGGTTTCTGGCCGTAACGATATAAGCTACGACGAGCGTGTTAAGCTCGATCTCTACTATATTGAAAATTGGAGCTTGTGGTTGGACATAAGGATTATCCTTAGGACAATCTGGATAGTTCTAACCAACAAGGGAGCATATTAGTGGCCGATAAAAAGCTTAGGGTTGCTATCGTTCACGACTGGTTGACCAACCAGGGTGGGGCAGAAAGAGTGGTGATGGCGCTTCACAAAGCCTACCCAGATGCACCAATCTATACCTCGGTTTTTAACTCCGAGGCTGTTCCTCAATTTAAGGATGCGGATGTTAGAACCTCATTCTTACAGAAGTGGCCACTGGCAAAATCAAAGCATCAGCTCTACCCAATGCTTAGAACCATTGCATTCGAGTCATTCGATTTAAGTGAGTATGACGTTGTAATATCTTCATCATCAGCCGAGGCAAAAGGTGTGATAACGCAGCCCCATACATTGCACATATGCTACTTATATACCCCTACACGCTATTATTGGAGCAACTATCAGGAATATGCCAAAGAGACTGGGTTCGGCATATTATCTCCTTTCGTTAAGCTAGTATTGCCATTGGTAGTCAATAAAATGCGCCAGTGGGATATAGCTGCATCTGAGAGGGTGGATCAATATGTTACGCAATCTCATTACATCGCGAGCAGAATTGAGAAGTACTATCGGCGCGAAAACACCCCGGTTATCAACCCGCCTATCTCAGCCAGTAGGTTCAAGGTTATCGATGGCCCCAAGGAGGGTTTTCTAGTGGTGTCTAGGCTTGTTCCATACAAGAGAGTCGATTTAGCAATACAGGCTTGTAACGAATTGAGGCTCCCACTAACTGTAATTGGAGGGGGAAGTGAGCTGGAGAGGCTTAAGGAAATGGCTGGACCGACAGTAAAAGTTACCGGACGACTTAGTGACCAAGAGATTGAAGAAGCATATGCAAAAGCATCTGGATTTATTTTTACATCTGAAGAGGACTTCGGCCTAACTCCCTTAGAAGCAAATGCTGCTGGCGTTCCAGTCATCGCTTACGGAGCGGGAGGGGCACTTGAAACTGTTATTGAGGGTAAAACTGGTTCATTCTTTGAAGAGCAGACTGTCGAGTCACTTAAAGAAGCCCTGGAGCGCTTTAACTATAAAGACTATGATCCTAAGTTTCTACGCCAACACGCAGAGAAGTTTGACGAAGCTGAATTTATCAAAAAAATCAAAAAATTCGTCGAAGATAAGCTGAAAGAATACAAAAAAATATAAAAAAAGCGAGCCCGGGAGGGCTCAATTTTTTTGGGTATGGCTGTTACTTACTTGGTAACTTTGGTCATATCAACTACAGCCTTGAATGCATTAGGCTGATTGACTGCTAGTTCGGCAAGAATCTTACGATCAAGCTCGATGTTGCTCTTCTTAAGGGCGTTGATGAACTTGCTGTAAGAAACGTTGTACTCAGTTAGAGCAGCGTTGATGCGTGTGATCCATAGGGATCGAAGGTCACGCTTCTTGTTTCGGCGGTCTCGGTATCCGTAAGATAGAGCCTTGAGTACAGCTTGACGTGCCATTCGGACGCTAGCTTGTCGCATATGGCCCATGCCTTTAGTCTGCTTGCGCAGCTTCTTGTGCTTGGCGTGGGTTGTAGTTCCGCGTTTAACTCTCATTATTTACTCCTGTAGGTACCAAGCATCTTCTTGATGTTGGCTGTATCGCCAGCGGAAACCTCAAACTCCTGAGTGTAGGTTCGCTTGGTCTTTGTCTGCTTGTGGGCCAAAAGGTGACTACGATACGCTTTGCGGCGCAACAGCTTACCACCAGCGCTAACTTTAATGCGCTTAGCCATTCCTTTGTGTGTCTTCATCTTAGGCATCGACTTTGGCCTCTTTCTTTATTGCTAGTAACATTGTCATTTCGCGTCCGGCGAGAGTAGGGTCCTGCTCGCGAACAGCGATATCTTCGACCGTTTCTAGGAATCGGTCTAGCACCGCCTTACCAAGATCGGGGTGAGTAATCTCTCGGCCACGGAAGCGTAACCGAACCTGTACCTTGTGGCCTTCTTCTAGAAACTTACGTGCGTTTCGAGATTTGACCTCAATATCGTGCGTACCAATTTTGAGCCCCATACGAATCTGTTTGATATCTTGGTTCTTCTGATTCTTACGGTTTTTCTGCTCTTGTTTGGTCTGCTCGTAGCGGTACTTTCCCCAGTCGAGAATCTTAACAACGGGGGGAGTTGCCTTTGGGGCGATCTCCACCAGATCAAGATCTGCTGAGGAGGCTTGCTCTAAAGCCTGGGCTATAGGCACAACGCCGACCTGCTCTCCGTCAACACCGATTAACCGTACTTGAGGCGCGGTAATCTCTTGATTGAGGCGGGTTTTTGGTTGAGCTATTGCATTTCTCCTTAAAGCTTCGAGAACAATTCTAACAGATCAGGTAAGGTTGGTCAACCTATTCTTAAGGAGTGTGTTTGAAGGTTGTGATCTGCTTTTCGGTGATAAAGCGGATCTGCTTGTTTGTAAGGCGAATTGCAATCGGAGTTCGTCCGGCGAGTTTACCATCAATCATTATGCCGGTAGGGGGCGTTGTCTCGATTACAACACGACGCGCGACAAAACGTGTAACACCGTCTTCGATGTTGTCCTTCTTGAGCATACTCCAGAGGTGGGAGACGGTTTGCTTACTGTCTGGCTTGTCGATCAATGTAATTTCTAGCCGGTTATCGGCAAGGGGATTTTCAAATTTCTGGTTGGTGATACTTAGGCTAAATACAGGAGCCTCGAGCTCTAGATTTCCATCAATGTCGATTTTGCACTCTAGAGGCTCGTACTCACGTGCATGACCCCAGCCTTTTGCGAATTTGGTCAAGCGACCGCCAAGTGTTGAGTTTGGCGCTGTTTCAACCTGTTTGTCCAGATCTGTTTCGAACCCAAGAGTCAGAGTAGAGAGGAAGTAGTTTTGCCCAGCTGCAATTAGACTAAAGCTAGTGAGGCGTCGAGCCGATAGAACATCGCAGGCCTGCTGCCAGCTATTAATGCCAAGACGATGTGCCAACAGATTGGAATTACCGGCGGGAATAATCCCAACGGCGACGCTTTCCTTAGTGATGCCGTTAACCACCTCATTAACGGTTCCATCGCCACCAACAACAACGATGGTGGTATGGCCTTTCTCGATGGCAGCCTTTGCAATCTTAGTGGCATCTCCTGGGCCTGTGGTTTTTGCGAACTCTCCCTCAATGCCAAGCTCACGCAGCCTCATGCGAAGCTTATCTTGCATCGCTGCAACGTTTCCTTTACCGGCCGCCGGGTTAAGAATGTAGTAATACATAAGAACCTCTACTTCTTAGGGTTTGAAGAGTTGAGCTCCGTGCGATCTTCAATCTCTCGTGCTTCAACTGGCTTCATCTTAAGAGCGCCAATAATGATCCCACCCATGGCAACTTCTAGGCGTCCGGTGTTGACGTCACCTAGGACCTGACCACTCTCGAGAACGCTCAGGGCATCAGCCACCTTAACATTGCCATCAAGATGCCCAGCGATGGTGGCGCTACTAGCGGCAATATTTCCAACGACATGCGCATTTACGCCTAGGGTCACGTGGCCACCGCTATTGATGTTGCCGGCCATTTTGCCGTCTACGGTGATGTCTCCCTCGGTGTTGAGGTTACCCTTAAGTTTTACGCTGGAGCCAATTACGGTTTCGCCGTGAGCTCCTCCAAACATGTCGTTCTTTTTTGCCATGCTGCTCCTTTATTTTGGTACCCGCTTTGCTGCCCGAGAGAGTGCCTGCTGCTCCTCGGTCGAGAGCGGATACTTACTTTTACCTTCATCAACTGGTTTAACGTAAACCCTAGTGCCTTCGCGGCCATGAATACTTGTTAGGACGTAGCCAGAATTATGTGCATCCAGAACTGCTAGCACGAAGCTCTGATCGCCACCGGTATCTCCAAAGGGGTTAAAGCGTACGATCGAGATCTTTTGAGAAGCCAGGCTTCCGGTAGCGGCAAGTCGCTTGTAGGCTTCGTCCAGCTTAACTAGGTGCTTATCTACTGTATTAACGCGCTGAAGGTGGTTTTTTAGGACCTCTTCAATGCTTTCTCCGTTAGCCGAAGAAAGTGCATCGTTGAACCGACGTTGCAAGTACATGGTACGCCACAGGCAGTACCCTGCAATCAGTAGACTGGATATTGAGATAACTAGTACAAGAATGTTCATTATGGCTCGCTCTACAAGAAATAAGTATAAGGGTAGGGGAGCCGACTCGCAACCGAGGTTATGTTAGGATATATGCATGGCAAAGAAGAAGAAATCCAAAAAACGTTCAGTATCTAAAGGTGTTGGAAGGCAAGCTCCTAAGCAGAACGTCGAGAAAAAACCAGCTGTTGCAGCTACCACTAAAGACGAAGTCGTTGTAGAAAAGAAAACGGCAGATGTGGCAGTTGACCCACGATGGGGATATGTTGGTAGGGACGTAAAGAGAGTCGGTATTATTGGCGGCCTCTGCACAGCTTTATTGCTAGGGATTTACTTTCTCTTCAGCGCGACTGGTATAGACGAACAACTGTATCAGTTGATCAACCTTTAGACCTGTAACTTAAGGCTTCTGCGATATGGCTAGGCTCAATCGTTGCTCTTTGTTCCATGTCGGCAATAGTTCGAGCTACCTTAAGTGTTCTAATATACCCTCGTGTCGACAAGGATAGCTTCTCATATGCCGAATTCATAATGCTTGTAGATTCTCGGTTGAGAGAGCAGAATTCTTTCACTTCAGAGTTGGTCATTCTTGAATTTGTTTTATTTATACCGAATCGCTTCTGTTGTATTTTTCGAGCCAAATCAATTGAGCTTATAGGATTATTATCTTCTGTGGGTTTCTGCATTTCGTATATATTTATTTTTGGCACCTCCACAGTTATGTCGAACCTGTCCAATAGCGGACCAGAAATTTTATTGCGGTACCTTTTAGCCTCTTGATCTGAGCATCTACAGCTTTTTGTTTTATCTCCTAGAAAGCCACATGGGCACGGGTTTTGAGCGGCTATCAGAAGAAAATCTGCTGGCAATTTAACAGAATAGTTGGCCCGAGATATTGATAATTCATTATTTTCAAGTGGTTCTCTGAGTGATTCAAGGGCGTCCCTGCGGAATTCTGGCAACTCATCGAGAAAAAGGATGCCTTTGTGGGCAAGTGAAATTTCGCCTGGCTTTATTCTGTGTCCACCACCAATCAGGGAGGATGTGCTGGACGAGTGGTGAGGCGATCTAAAGGGCCTTCTTATATAAAAGGATTTTGTTTTCTCGACCAAGCTTTGGATTTTAGCAATTTGAATGGCCTCCTCTTGAGAAGGAGGCGAGAGGAGCTGCGCCGCAGATCTTGCAAGCATAGTCTTGCCACTTCCTGGCGGGCCGGATAAGAGAATATTATGGCCACCTGCAACCGCGATTGAAATTGCTCGTTTTGCCTCTTTCTGGCCATAGATATGATTTATGATTAAGTCGCCTGTACTGCTTTTTATTTCAGTCTTTTGCATAGCTAATTTTTGTATTTTTTTAAAGTTGAAGTGATTCATAACTTGCTCTAGGTTTTCGGCAGGGTAAATATTAAACCCTTTCATCAACGATGCCTCAAGAGAATTGCCCTTAGGTAAAATGACGTTTAATAAAGATTTTTCAGCTGCCTCAGCAAGATAGCTGAGAATTCCTTTTACGGGTTTAATCTCTCCACTCAATGACAGCTCACCAATAAAGAGGGTGGGTTCATTTATATGAACTTGACCGCTTGCCTGAAGAATTGAAACGGCTATTCCTAAATCATAAGCAGTGCCATCCTTTGGCATGTCCGCTGGGGCAAGATTAATGGTGATCCGCTTTGAGGGCACAGATAGCCCTGAATTCCTTATTGCACTTTTTATTCTTTCTTTTGCCTCTACTACAGCTTTCCCGCCCAACCCTACTATCATTAGACCTGGAAGACTGTTTGACATATCGCATTCAACATCAACTAAATGACCATCTATACCAATTAGGGCACATGTCTTAATGAATGTGGTTTGTGTCATGCGCTGATGATATGCAACGTGTATTGACGGGTCAAAGATGTAATGAATTTTTCATGACTGTAGTTGTCAGTAATTATTTACAGTTCGATGAAAATATTGTATGGTTTGGTTAATGGATGATAGGTTAATTAGTCAAATAGAAGATCTGGGCCTTAGCAATAAAGAGGCTAGGGTCTACGTAGCTAATCTCATGCTTGGCCCCTCTGGAGTACAGCAGATAGCTGAGCTAAGTGGCATAAAAAGAGTGACAACATACGTAATTTTAGAGTCTCTAGTTTCTATGGGGTTGGTTAGCCAGACAATCAAGGCAAGGAAGACACTTTTTAACGCTGAATCGCCAGAGAATTTGAAGCGCCTGCTTGATAGCAGGGAGAAATCGTTAAAGGAGCAAAGGCAGCAGCTATTGGAAATAATGCCCGACCTTAATGCTTTGAAAAATCTTCCTACTGATGCCCCTATGGTTAAGTTTTACGAGGGCATTGAAGCCATTAGATCTATGAACACAACTTTTTTCGAGCAGTTTAAAAGAGAGGGTGTCAAAAAGACATACGGAATAAGTGATCTTGATCAACTTAGACACATTTTCCCCGACATTGAGGAGCGCGCGGGTAATCCTGAGAGAATTAAAGCTCGAATAAATAGTAAATTCATATACACCTCCAGCAGAGGCCCTGTGATGGCAGGCAATGATATTGAGGCGGGAAGAGAATCGAAGTATATTCCTAGGGACCTTTATTCGTTCAATTGCGATATAAGCATTGCTGGTGATTATGTTCTCTTAGTTTCTCTGACCACTAAAAACCCTATTGGGGTTGTTATAAAAAGTGTTGCAATAGCCGATGGTATGAAAATGGTATTTGATTTAGCATGGAAGGCTGCTAGCAAATACCCTCAATAATTATTAAATTTTTATTAAAATATAATTGACTTAGAACACTATTTTATATAGAATTCTGTTGTTCGTCCGGCGCCTCGTCGGAGAATGTACGTCAAACGAAGGAGAGCTGATGTTTGGCAACGGTGCCATTCATCGCCTCGCCGACTGACGGATCTGTTCTCAGTCCCGTCTCGGCGGGGCGCGTGCCAAACTTGCTGAGGGTGTTTGAGACGCAGGCACGCGCCCGCACCCTCCAGCAAGGAACGACTCCCCGGCATGTCGGCGGTAGCGCTGATTCCTGTGGGGTCGCCCTGAGCGAAAACCCGCGAGCGAGCGTGGTTGGGTTTCCTCCCGAAGCCTCGTCACTCCGCTCGCGGGTTCGCCAGCTTCACCAGGTACCCTCCGGGTTTAACCCGGAGGGCCATTACTTCACAAAGCTTCCATCGACCATGGACCGTGGGACCGATGGAATACTCCCACTCGGGTTTTTTGGCCGCCCCCGGTCACTGGCTCGAGTGGGTTTAGCTTCAAAACTGATGTGAGCAGGTCCGCGCTCACTCAGACGTACAGGTTCCAGCTGTCTGCCCATCGGGGTAACAATCAGATGGTTGGGAGGGCCTGTGCGAGAGGCCCTCTCGTCGAGCGCCCTTAGGGACGCGCTCCGGGAGGGTCTGACCTTCACAAACTGTGGATCTCCCTGGTCCACAAGGCGGCCTCTACTTCAATCCTCCTCAAAGGTGATGGGAGGGGCCGCCACTAACTCAGCGCTCGCGGGGATTCCCTCCACGCACTAATGGGCGCAGAGACACCCCGTCTGGGGCGTCGGTCTAGATGTACTCATGTACTTCTGCCGGCGCCCCGGGCGGGGCTTTCGTTTTTTATGGGAGTTGTTTTGCTCGTTTGTGGGCAGAGATTGCGCTTTCGTAAAGCTTCTCTAGTAGAATAGTTTGATGCTCGACAGAGTATTTTGCAGCCATTCTAGAGCTCGCTTCGGACATACTCTTGTGCAATGCATCGTCATGCAATATCGCAATTATCTTCTTTGCCATCTCTTTAGCTGAGCTTCTAACTATATAGCCGTTTACGCCGTCCTTAACAACCTCAGTGATGTCTTTATCCACCATTACGATAGGTAGGCCGGAATTAGCGGCTTCGTGCAGTACGAGCCCTTGAGTATCTGTTTTAGAGGGGAATACGAATACATCTGAGGCTTCGTAAACAGACCCCAATTTGTCGTGCTCAATAAAGCCAGTGAACACCACCTTATGAGATATATCTAAGTCTTGAGCCATTTTCTCAAGCTTGGTTTGATGCTCATGGCGACCGACTAAAACTAGCTTAGTGTGAGGCACTTGTTTAAGCACATGCGGCATAGAAGACAAAATTAGTTCGATGTTTTTTTCGCTGCCAAGACGCCCAACAAACAGCAGTACTTTCTCGTGATCTTCAATGCCATGCCGATGGCGGAATAAGGTTACAGCCCGCTGGTTAGTTGTAATTTTATCTACACCTGTCGGCAAAACACGTATAGGCGCAGTTGTATGCCAAGACAATAATTGCTTCTCAATTTTGTGTGATGGGGCAATCACATAGTCGCACTTGTCGTGGAGCATTGTCACGCCGCGAACAAGGATTTTTTTGTTCCATTTATCAATGCTTCTAGATGGCTTGAGTCCGCTTACGGCCGTGCGAAAATCTGCTAAGCCGCCGCGAGTAATTAATGGTGCCAACAGCGAAAGGGCAATAGCTCCCGGCAATACTTGCGGATAATGGCTGACGTATTGGTAGAGGTCGGTGTGGTAGGTGCTAAGTAGCGGCACGTCATTTCGGATGGCATAGTAAGCACCCAATAAGCCCACTTGGCTTGGCGTGTGAAAGTGGATTACATCCAGCTCTTTCTTTTTGATGCGCTGCATTGCCTCGGGAGGGAAGAACATACTCGTAAGATAATCGTCGTAGAACAACCCTTTAACAGCAGGGAAGCGGATGATGTTTGGGATTTTCTCCTTGTACCGTATGCCAGGAGCAGGAGCAAATACTACAACCTCGTGGCCACGCTTTTCTAGCTCAATGCGAAAACTCTCAATGGAATACGAGATGCCATCGAGGCTCGGAAGATATGAATCGCTAAACAGTCCTATACGCATGATGTCATATTAACTATAATCTATAACGATAAGCGTTGTACACCTATGGCCTTGAAGTGCTCAATTGTAGTTCCGACATACAACGAGGAAAAATACATTACCGACCTGCTTGAGTCGGTCAAACGGCAGACAGTCGCACCTGTTGAGGTGATTCTTGTTGATGCCAGTGAGGACAAGACGAGGGAGATAGCTGCAAAGTATGGCGCCAAGGTGGTTAATCAGGAAGTCCGCCGTGTTTCTTGGGCGCGTAAGAGAGGGTTCGAAGAGGCAAAGGGTGACATCATAATTTCGAGTGATGCCGACACTATTTTGGCTAATGATTACGTTGAGCAAGTTACATCAGAATTCGAATCTTCAGAGATAGCAGCGGTTTTTGGGCCTGTATATTTGCATGACGGTCCGTTTCCGTTCGGATTCTTCTCGCGAACACTGTTCTCAATTTTTCTACGATTTAGTGTTTTGATACGCCGCCCTAACCTCAATGGAATGAATTTCGCATGTAGTAAGAAAGCGTATTTAAAGAGTGGCGGCTTTGACCCCGAGATGGTAACTGGTGAGGATGTTTACTTAGGGGCAAAATTACTGAAGGTCGGCCGAGTAAAATACAGCTCTAAGGTGAAGGTATTTACATCCGCTCGTAGGATAAAAGGAATGGGTGGATGGAAGTTTGTTTGGCATCATACCAAAAACTTTGTGAGAATGGCGCTCGGGCGAAAAAGCTCTGGTGACTTTGAAGCCTTTAGATAAGGCTTTGTATACGGGGTATAATATCTCTTATGGATTACATCCGAACGATTAGGCAGGTCAATTTTGCTAAGCTTTGGTCTGCACAGATTTTGTCGCAGGTCGCTCAGTATCTGCTTAACTTTGCACTTATAATTCTGGTTTACGATCTAACCGCCGGCTCAAAGTTTGGAAGCTTCTCTGTTAGTTTGGTCGTTTTGTCCTTCTCGATACCATCAATTCTGTTCGCGCCAGCTGCTGGAACTTACGTTGATTATTGGGATCGTAAGAAAGTATTGTTTTACGCAAACCTCACTCGAACCGTACTGGCGTTGCTGTATATCGTAAGCCTGGACAATCTGTTCGTAATCTTGCTGCTGACCTTCTTGACCTCAACAGTAACCCAGTTCTTTGTACCAGCGGAAGCTTCAACCATTCCGAAGGTAGTAGATAAAAAACACCTTCTAACGGCAAACTCACTCTTCGTCTTTACCTTATATACATCGTTTGTAGTGGGCTATTCGGCTTCGGGACCGGTAGTAAAGCTTCTGGGACAGGAAGGGCCGTTTATTGCCACTGCCTTGATGTTTGGCCTTGCGACAATACTAGCCGCGTGGTTACCTCCTCAACCAAGAGAGAAGACTGCCGAAAAGCTGCCTCGCCCTCAGGTTTTAAGTCAGATCAAACACAACTGGGAGATTATTAGGTCTAATAAGGATCGATACTATGCGGTCATGCAGATGGCTGTGACTCAAGGGATGGTATTTATCTTGATAACCTTAGCGCCGGCCCTTTCTCTGGCACTGCTAAAGGTCCCTCTGACCGAGGCCAGCCACTTTATAGTAGTTCCAGTCGGCCTTGGGATGATCTCCGGAGTGATACTCATTAATTACTTGTCCAAGCGGCTTTCAAAACTTACGGTTATTCAGGCTTGCTTAATAGCAGGTAGCTTTACCCTGATAATGATTGGTCTTACGGGCCAGCTATATCGAACTGTAAATGGTGATCCACTTGCAACAACGGGTGGCATCACGATCATTATTGCGGTATTGATGTTTATTCTTGGGGTTGTTAACTCAATGGTAAGCGCTTCGGCTCAGACGCTAGTTCAAGAGACCACCAGTGATGAAAATAGGGGGAAGGTGTTCGGCTCGCTAAATATGATCGTGAACATTGCGGCCACAATACCAGTATTTGTAGTTGGTTTGCTGGCTGACTTGATTAGTGTTACCAAGGTGCTTGTTGTGCTAGGAGTATTGCTGCTGGTTTACGCTATTTTGCTCTTCTGGAGGTATGGATTTTTTGCTCGTGTAGTAAATAAAATACAACGCCCCACAAAAATTTGATAAGGCGCTGTATCTGTAAGCGTAGTACTTATTACTACATTCGCTCGGTATCGTAATTCATGTCGCTGTCTGGCTCTTGTCCTTCGTCATCGCCAAGTCGCTCGCCGAAGCGTGGTCGGTTTGGGTCTGGCTCTCCGCCTTCACCACCCATATCTCCGGATAGGGAAGAAAGCTCCTCTTTGCTAATATTATCGTTGAGCGCTTCTTCTGAACCGCCTTCCTGAGCTTCGTCTTGGATGTCACTCCAATTCTTTTCTTTGTCTGCCATAACCCCTCCTCCTTACTTGTATCCATAATAGAAAGCTTGCCGTCATAATGCTTTGAGCACCTGCCCAAAATTGCTTAAATTTGGGGCTTGTTCTTTGTCATATAAACTACAACTTATGCTTTGAATATCAGGTTAGATCAGGTATAATCTACATCACCGTGGGGCTGATAAGCTTCGACGAAAGGATCCTTCACAAGCTACTTGGCAGGCCGCAGGCATGCGTTAATTCCATTTTCAAACAAGTCTCAACAGTCTTGTAAGTCGAGTAAAGACCGCTTTTAGCGCACCTTCACTCGCACCTGCTTACGCTTAATTTGTAAGCCATCGGTTCCTGACGCCATATAGGGGACAACCGGTGTCATATCTATGGCTGCTCAGTTGCGTGCGAGCCTAACGCGCAGCTGCTAAGACTACTTGGCTGCGACGGTATCTATTTTGATCACTTCTAGGGTGTCGTTTAAGTTCCGGGATAAGTGATCTAAGCCTGTAGAGGAGTAGAGTGTGAACTTTCGGACCGGGGTGCGATTCCCCGCAGCTCCACCAAAAGGGCGCCAGAGAGATCTGGTGCTTTTTTGATCTAAATCCTATTGTATGTATAGTTCTACTTGCGCGGAAAACTATGAATTATAAAGAACTTCTAAATACCCAACAGGAATTTGACGAATTAGCCCAAAAGATTGGCGTCAGGATAAACCCTAGCGATAGAATCCATAGGGCTTATACTGCTCTCAGAAAAGTCGAACAAATAAGAAATGATAAGCAGAAGTTGCAGGATTATCTCGCAAAAAATAATAAGGACGGTCATGTGCTGCAAAGTGTGCTGGATCTTGCGGAGATATGTGAAATATTACCAGCAATGAAAAAGGAAAACCCCGATATTATCAAGGATAAGATGCAAAAAATTCTTAATGGAACTCTTCTACGTAAAGACGAGAACATAAATAATCAAATTGCCAGAAATACAATGTTTGAACTAGTGCTGCTCGCTGATCTCCAACAGGGCGGATTTAATGCTCATTTAGGCATCATAAACCCTGATATATTAGCCACGGCACAAAGTGGAAGGACTTATGAAATTGAATGCAAGAGACTTTACGAGTCTCACGCTGCAGCAGTAAAAAAGAATATAAAAAATGGTTTTGATCAACTGAATAAAAGTGAATTACGCTTTAAGGAAAATACCTTTGGAATCTTAGCGCTATCAGTGCAGAGAGTACTTTCACGGCCAGATTCTTACCTTCAAACAACTTCTCCAAAATCTGGGCTAGAATTCTTATCGCTTGAGCAAAAAAAATTCATTGATGAACATAAAAGGCAATGGATGAACAAAAATAGAGCAAGAAGCCATAGGAATGTTGCGATAATAGTTCATCATTCTGGCGGTATGTTTGTAGAGGGTGAAAATTCTTTTAATAAGGTTACCTTCGCGACAACAGTTAATGTATGGCCTGAACGGCCAGAATATGAGCTATTTAAGATCGATTTTCAACAAATTAGAGATTCGTTAAATACATACTCTACGTTCACATAACCTGCCGTTGTCCCAGAAACAACACGACACACTCGTTGTAATTTTGGTGTGGGTAATTACTGTAATAGTCCGAATAGCCGATGTTCGGTTGGTGGGTAAAATTTGTGCTCGTATAAATACTTCAAGCCCCCGCCAGATGGCGAGGGCTTTTAATCCTTAACTTCAAATAGGTGTTCTACGGGTGTGTCGTCGATCCTTTCAGAAGTTTCGATCCTGCCCAATTTGTAGTAATGGG
>CAZWEJ010000008.1:0-20794 GCA_964632435.1 uncultured Candidatus Saccharimonadales bacterium | reverse complement strand
TACTCGGGTCTTAGATCCGAACAGGCTCTCGAACAACTTACTTCCTCGACTGACTGTTATTTCTTCTGTTGAAGATTATAGCAGAGCCTAAGGAAGTGCAACAGTTTTTGTATTCAGATTATTTAAATTGTGAGTAGCATAGCAACTGAGGCTGCCAACATGACGACAAATGCAAGTGGGACGAAAAATCGTGATAGCCTCCCACTAACATTTTCCCCCATAACTTTTTTGTTAATTGCTATTCTAGAAATCAGGTACAGCAAAGGAACAGCGGCAAGCCCATTAAACACTGCTGTGAAGACCAGCGCTTTAATGGGATCGATACCAACAAAATTAATAATCAATCCCGTTAGGGTAGCTACCGCGATGACTGCATAGAAGGCTTGAGCATTACGAACTTTTCGATAAAGACCTTCATGCCAGCCAAAAGCTCCACATATCGCATAAGCTGACGAGCCGGCAAGAACAGGCACTGCCAGCAGTCCTAACCCAATAACTCCAACCGAGAAAATAAACTTTGAAAGCAACCCCGCCGCTGGGAAGCTTTGAACCAATGGCTCTAGGGCTTTAGCTGCATCAGCAGCCGTATTAATTTGCGTAACTCCGCTGTCGTGAAGCACAGATGCTGCTGTAATGATAATGAACCAAGCTGCTGCAGCCGAGAAAAACATTCCAAGAAAGTTATCTATCCTCATTTTCCTTAAGAAAGGTTTACTGAGTCGTGGGACCCCTCCCTTTTGAGCTAGCCTATGCTGCTCTATTTCCTCTTCAACAACCTCTGATGTCTGCCAGAAAAATAGATAAGGCGATATGGTTGTTCCCAGTACACCTACAACAATAAACAGAAAATCACCATTAAATTGGATTGATGGTTTTATGGTATTCGAAAAAAGTTCATTGATATCATGACCAGCGATAAATGAAGTTACGGGATATGCCAGCAATGCGAGTGCCAGCCACTTTAGCACTCTAGCAATCGTCTTATAAGAAGTGAAAAATTGAAGAAGTATAACTGATAGCGTAAAAACTAGTGTTGCAGCCAGGAAAGGTATTTCGGGTACGAGCAACTGAAGAGCTGCTGCCATTGCGCCGATATCTGCTCCGATATTGATCGTGTTAGCCACAACCACTAATGCTACTGCCGAATACAATACTTTCTTCGAGTAATGTTCTCTAATAACACCTGCGAGACCTTTGCCAGTTACGGCCCCAATTCGAGCGCATGCCTCCTGAACGGAAACCTGCAAAGGCAGCGTCCACCAGAGCAACCACGACATCTGATACCCAAACTGGGCTCCTGCTTGAGAATATGTGGCTATACCAGACGGGTCGTCATCCGCAGCACCAGTTATTACTCCTGGCCCTAAGATTCTGATAAATCGGTTGAATCGTTCTCGACTCTTTCCAACTTGTGAGGCAATCTCTTCGACGCCCTCATTTATCGCAGAGGTCGTACCGCCTCCCTCTGGCTTCTCTTTTTTTGGCGCAATCTGTTGATCAGTAGCCATCTTAGGGGAATTGTAACGGTTATGCTTAGGGTTGTCTACTGAGGTCGCTTCGAAGCGTCCGAAGCGGCTACTTCTTCAAGCCCATCATTGAGAGGCTCAAGAGTGTCAACGCCATATTTATTTTTGAGGGCTTCGAGGATTAAATGATCAGCAAATCGAGGATTCTTTGGGAGAACTGGCCCATGCAAGTAAGTTCCATAGGTGTTGAGTGTTTTTGAGCCCTCAAAACCAGTTCGCCCATCATTACCGAAACCCTGGATTACCCTTCCAAGAGGTTCCTGATCCCTCTCGAGTAAAGTTCGCCCACTGTGGTTCTCAAAACCAATTAAACGACCAAATTCCGACTCAACAATTACGTTCCCAATCATTCTTTGGGTCGAGCCAATGGTTCGTGCCTTAAAGATTGAGATGCCTTTTATTTCATCTCCATCCAGGGTAGTAAACCCTCGTCCAAATAGCTGATATGTCCCACATATTGTAAGAATTGGTACGCCGTTTTTGCTGGCTTTGTGTAGCGCCTTGGAGTGTCGTTGTAGATCCTGACCCACGGCGATCTGGCCTCTGTCCTGGCCGCCACCACCAAAGATAATGTCGGCACCTGCAATATCAACCTTGTCGCCAACGCCGGCAGAAATTACTTCTGTATGATAGCCGCGCCATTGCAGCCGCTTAACCAAAGTCAGAATGTTACCTCGATCTCCATATATGTTGAGCTCTTTCGGGTATAGATGCAGTATTTTAATCTCTTTTTTGCTCATTTCCATACCCCTTTAAGGTTCACTTTTTTGCCTAATAACTTCCTGGATTCGAGCATTGCCGTATAACTTGGAATGATGTATCCGGTGCTATTTTCAGGGAGTTGATCAATAAAATGGTTCAGTGATTTTCTTATGTTTTTGTTGATGTCACGAACATGTATGCCGGTGTACTTTAGACGCAATGCCATGTCGGTTGCGCGAAGACCTGAGCAGTCAATGGTATGGCTATGATGCTCGAGTTCTTCAAATGCAACATCCCACAACCACGAAATATCACGCCCATCGGCAAAGTTATCATTGATGATGAAAATAATATTTTGATGTTTTTTTGTCAACAAAAAGGTTTGGATTATTTGGTTGAAACCTGTAGGATTCTTCACAAGTAGAAGATATATCTTCTTTGTACCAACGCTTAGTTTCTCTACCCGCCCAAAGGCAGCCTCAACATTTTCTAAGGACTGAACTGCTGATTCTAACTGTAATCCAAGCTCGTATGACAATGCCGAAGCTGCGACGGCGTTGTAAATATTGTATAGTCCGGGCAGCCCAATTGTGGCATCAATAGTCGACTCATGAACGCCGATCAAAAAAGATGAACCATCATTACCAAGTTCGATGTTGGTAGCGTATGCCTTTGGCGATGGCCGGTCAAAATGCCCCTCTTCGCATTTGTAGTGACCTATGTGACCGTAAAATTCTTGCGAGTATTTGAGCGCTCGTCCACAAATTGGGCAGGTGTTTGAATCGGCTGTCACATCGTGAGAAAGCATTGATGATGGCACCTTCTCGAGACCAAAATACTCAACTTCATCTTGGTTATTGGCGTACTTCGAAAGACTGGCTACTAGCGGGTCATCGGCGTTTAGAATCAGCTTGGTCTTGGTTGAAGAAATGCCCTTACCAATTAAAGCAGCTGTTGTGTCGAGCTCGCCGTAGCGATCAAGTTGATCCCGGAACAGGTTCAATACGACTATGGCTCGTGGCTTCAACATTTTGGCAACCGCTGGCATCGCCGCCTCATCTACCTCAAAGAGGCCAATTGATTCCTTTATCGTACCACCCCAGGTTGCATGCTCAATTAGGGCAGACACAATACCACGACTAAGGTTCGAGCCTGACCGGTTCTGAACCAAACTTTCTCCACGATCCGTCAGGATTTTCGACACCATCTTGCTAGTAGTGGTTTTACCATTGGTGCCAGTGATGATGATGCTCCCGTTGGCTATCTTTTTTGCCAACTTCTCGCCAACGTTTTGGTCCATTTTCTCGGCGATCAAACCTGGTAACGCGGACCCACCTCCCCGTCCCAAAGTACGACTCAAACCCAGGATTATTTTAGCGACCCATACTGTAATGAATAATGGCATAAGCTTATTATAGTCGCTCAAGGAAGTTACTTACCAGTGAGTCGGCATCTTCTTTTTGACTCACCCATTTGATATCTGGATTCCGTTTAAACCAAGTCATCTGGCGCTTGGCGAGATCGGTATGGCTCTTTACCATTGAACTTATAGCATCCTGCTTTGGAGTAAGTCCTTCGCGATACGAGATCAATGCCTGATAGGCTGTATCCGCTAGTCCCGGCGATTCTTTTGAATAGTGCTCTAGCAGATAATCAACCTCGTTTTCTAGACCGTTATCAAACATTTGGCCAATACGCTTTACGATTCGATCTTTGAGCTCTTCTCGATCAATTTTGAGGCCAATTACAAAAGTTTTTTCTCTTAATTCCGACTTCTCTCTATGCGAACCAGCAGTCTCTATTACTCGAATTAGCCTATGAGGGTTATTGAAGTCGCTGTTATTGAGGTCAACACCAAGCTCAACCACCCTTTTTTGAAGCTCCTCAACATTTAAAGATGCCAGCTCTTGCCTTAGCTCGATATCTGAAGGACTCGCGAAGCTGTAATTAAAGAGAACCGAATCGATGTATAACCCTGTTCCGCCCACCATAATTGGCAGCTTACCCTTGGCAGCAATTTCTTCAATTGCCTGCTCTGCGTCTTTCTTAAAGTCGGCAGCCGAATAGGTTTGACTGGGATCAACCACGTCTAGGAGATGGTGCTTAACTTCTCGCTGATCTTGCTCGGTAGGTTTGGCTGTTCCAATGTCCATGTGACGATACACTGTTCGGGAGTCGGCCGCAATTATCTCGCCGTTGAACTTTTTCGCCAGCGTCATAGCTAAATCGGATTTGCCGCTCGCTGTAGGACCAACGATTGTAATCAGTGGGCTACTCAACTATTGTCTCCGGAGGCCACCAAAGTAACTTGTCGACATCAACCTTATAATCCGGAGATACATCCACACCCTCTGCCTCAAGATCACGCTTGTGGGCCTCTCTCCCACCAGTTGTGTAACCAGAAGCTAGACCGCCGCTCTTATTTACTACCCGTTGCCAGGGCAAATCCAGCGGCCCCCAGTGGGCAACCTGGCCTACAATAATGGCCGCCCTCGGGCTTCCGCAGAGTGAGGCGATCTGGCCATAGGTCATGACTCGACCTTTAGGAATTTGCGCAACAAGATCATACACCTGCTGGGTGAACGGACTTATTTCTCTCTCAGGCATCGGCGAGTGCAGATAATCTATAAATACCGTAGACGTCATGCGTCCTAATAAAATCCTTATCATTCCAGTGTTGAGATTCAACGGGCTGTGCTGGGTCTACAATATCTATTTCGCCATAACTGACACCGCCGAGAGTTCCATCAACTCGATTTGAGTGTACGTATTGAATCTTCTTATCGCCCGCATCAACAATCATAACTAAGTGGCCAATATTGCTACCCGTATTCTCTCTCATCGCGATTATGTCGCCTGGCCTTGCGTCTAAGATGCCACCAAGTTTTGAGGCAGTTCCATTGCTCCAAAAGCGTTCGGCTCTAACTAATCGACGCGGCTCTTTCCAGCCCCAATCTTTTGCAATCGATTCTAGATCAATATCCTGAGGATACGCTTCTACGACCTCCCTTTGAAGATCAGGTTGATGCCAAGGGATACCTTTATCGAAAGCTTCCAATAATTCATCTCGTGACCAGTATATGTGTCGGTCGATTGCCTCTAGTCCTAGCTCGTCACAAATACCTGAAACAACATTGTATATAAAGCCCGAGCACTCGACACCAATCAAATGATCGTGCATGTACTGCCTATACTCTTCTGGCGAGCTGGGTTTCTCGCCGGTTGAATTTAGGGACTCTATCAAGGCGCCTTTAAGCTGTGAGGCGCTGCCCTTACCAAGAAAAGGACCCTCAAGTGATTCGTTCTTTTTGTCGTCGTGCACCTGGGGAGTGTTTACAAAGTATGGGCACCAAAACTCAATACCATCTATGTTGAACCGATACTCATCGGCGTATTTACGGATTATTTCGGGGTTGAGCTTCATTGCTCATCTCCCATTAGAAGCCTCTCGACCTCGTACCAGTCCCTTGCCTTCTCTGCCCCGTGCGGAATCTGACTCTCGTCGTTCCAGGCATAATCACCGAAACATATTGAGCGGATCCCTGCAGAAACGGTTGCGGCAATATACGGAGGCGCGTCGTCTACGATAGCAACCGCATCAATTTGCTTACAGGCGACGGCTTTAAGAACTTCAAAATGGATTCCTTTGAACACCCCTGGGAAGTACTTCTCGATCCACTGCTCAGTTGCTTGCCTCATTTCGACATCTCGACCCGTAACAACGTGGATGTCGTATTTTTCCTTCAACCGATAAATTACTTCAACAGATCCATCAATAGGAGGAGTACCTAATGCCCTATCGGAGAAAAGATAATGCGCTATCCACTGATCGGCAGCGACGCGATCGTGATTCCAGCCGTGAGCAGGTACCCCCACTTTCCAGACGATGTAGAAATCTTGGGGCGTTACTGTTTCTCCGCCCGATTCTTTTACCTCTGCGTTATAAGCCTCTGCCATTCCTTGAGCGAAGTTCGCCAGGGTGTCATCAAAATCGACTGCTAGTACCGGTTTAGAGGACACTTTTTGCCTCACGATTGCTTATCTCTTGTTGTAGCTTACTAAGGAGATCGTCCAGATCATATGCCTCTGCCGAGTCGCCAAGATCGCCACGTACTCGAGGGCTCAATTTTCCAGACTCAAGCTCTTTTTCTCCTATTACAAAGGTGTATGGAACCTTTTTCATGCTGGCTTCTCTAATCTTCTTGCCTACTGATTCGGCAGAAGAATCGAGTTCTACACGTATTCCAGCGGCCTTTATTTGCTTACGAATCCCTTCGGCAAAAACTACCAGCTTGTCCGAATCGTTGACCGTCACAAGCCGCACCTGCTCTGGTGCCAACCAGGTTGGGAAGTTACCGGCAAAGTGCTCAATCAGCACCGCGATAAAGCGCTCATACGAACCAAGGATTGCACGATGGATCATAACAGGCGTTTTCTCTTCTCCATCTTTGTCGACATATGTCAGACCAAATCGAGCCGGCATAGCAAAATCAATCTGAATGGTGGCAAGCTGCCTCTCATTTCCGAGGGCGTCCTTAAACATGAAGTCGAGTTTTGGCCCGTATAGCGCTGCCTCTCCCTCCATTCGTTTGGCATCAAGCTTGAGCTCATCAGAAACCTGCTGGAGAAGTCCCTCTGCCTTCTTCCAACCTGATTCTTCGCCAATGTAATCGCCTAAGTTTTGTGGATCACGAACCGATAATGACACCCAGTGATCGCCATACATTCCGAGTGCTTTATAGAAGCGCTCAATAATCTTGGCAATAGATTTTGCCTCATCCTTGATCTGATCAACGGTACAGAAGGTGTGTCCATCATCAACCGTTATCGAGCGAACACGAGCTAGACCAGAGATCTCACCCGGCTTCTCGTCTCGATACTGCATTGTGCTTTCCATGTATCGTACCGGCAGATCACGATAACTTCTCGGTTTAGATGCATAAATCTGAGTGTGATGCGGGCAGTTAACTGGCTTAAGGATAAAGTCCTGGTAATGCCCCTTAACCTGGAGTAGCTCCTTACCAAACTTTTCTGCGTGTCCCGATGTTTGATAAAGGTCAATCTTGCCAATATGAGGGATAGTTACAGGTTCAACTTCGTATTCCTGGCTAAACTCAAGTAGTGCTTTTTGAAGCTCGTTTCGTATCGCGGTACCCCTTGGAGTCCAAAGCGGAAGGCCAGACCCAACAAGATCCGAGAATGTGAACAAATCAAGCTCTTTGCCTAATTTTCTGTGATCACGCTTTTTTGCTTCCTCTTGTTGTTCTAAATAGTTGTTCAACTCTTGCTCAGATTCAAATGCCACGCCATAGATGCGCTGAAGTTGAGCTTTTTGCTCGTCTCCCCTCCAGTAGGCACCGGATACTTTTGTTAGCTTAAAGGCTCCGGCCTGACCAGTATTTTCTAGATGAGGACCCCTGCAAAGGTCTAAAAATGAGCCCGTTTTGTAAAGCGAAACCGATGTAACTTTTTCTACACTGTCTGTACCGAGCTGCTCATTATCAATTTCTTTGGCCACTGTGGTGCCATGATTTTTGAGGTCGTTGAGTAGTTCAACTTTGTATGTCTGCTCTGCTCTTTCAAACAAATCGATTGCCTCTTCGAGGCCAATTTCTTGTCGCTCAAACTCCTGCGAGGATTTGATGATTTCCTTCATCTTTTTTTCGATCTTCTCGAGATCTTGGGGGTTGAAGGCTCTTTCAACATCTATGTCGTAATAAAAGCCATTTTCAATCACTGGGCCTACCCCAAACTTAGCTTCAGGATAAAGCTCTTTTACCGCAGCGGCCATTATATGAGCCATTGAATGCCTCATCACATGTAGATCATTTTTTTGATTTTTTTCGGCCATCTTCAGATTACTCCTCAAAATTTTTTGTAAAAAAATACACGCGGCTTCCCGCGTGTTTGGACCCTATG
Organism: uncultured Candidatus Saccharimonadales bacterium; assembly: GCA_964632435.1. GTDB lineage: Bacteria > Patescibacteriota > Saccharimonadia > UBA4664 > SCTI01 > CAZWEJ01. Next base: position 12,647 of record CAZWEJ010000008.1, on the reverse strand, counting down.
CGTGGGCGGTTCCACCAAACTTCCCGGGATTTCCGGGCACTCTTGGCCGATGTGACGCCACCGGTTAGCGGAGCTACGGGGCGGTTAACTCCCGCTACGCTCTATACCTCTTTCAATAACCTTATGATATCAAATTAATCAGCTTTTTGCTCTTCTTCGAGCGCGCGGACATCTAATTGGTGCTTAATAGCATCAAGTCCAAAACGAATGTTATTTGCAGTAACTTGGTCGCCTGCTTTTAACGCAAACTCCAAATCTTTTTTAAGCTCTTTTTCCTGCACTAATAAGTCTTCCTTATTTGTCGACATCTCGGAGCTAATTTGATTGAGCTCCCTCCTAGACAAATCAAGTAGCTGTTTAGCAGTCTTTTCACCCTCATGAGGCTCTGATGCCTCCTGTTCTCCCTGCCCTGGCGATAATGTTTCGGGCATAATACCCTCCTTATAATTGCTGGTGGGCTCTACAGGACTCGAACCTGTGACCTCTTCCACGTCAAGGAAGCGCTCTAGCCAGCTGAGCTAAGAGCCCGCACCAAGAGAATATACCTTATTATATAGCGATAATCAATCCTGTCGCGCTTGCAAAATCAGGTTAATAGCTTCATAATCACAGGCGCCAATTTCATGACGATTGATTGGAGAACATTGCCTAGAACACTAAGGACTGTAAGGGCGACTTCGAGCAAGTACCCCAACTTCGAACTCCGCTTCGCCGATGTCGAAGAGGCGCCCGAACTGGACGAGAAATCCTGGATGGCTGCAAGAAGCCTCAACCTTCTTGCATGGAGGCTTCATCGCGCTAGAAGGAGACAGGCCCGAGAAAAGAAGCTGACAGAATCTCTTCGAGAGAAGATCTTGGCTGTCGCCGATTCACTGCGGACCCCTGATGGCAAGCCAGTCAGGATCTACGGATTTCGGCTTTCGGCGCCTCACGGTACCGAAACCAAAATCACCGAACAGCACACTGACCAAGTGGCAGACAGCGCCGGTTTCATCAACTACCTCGGCAAGCATGCCGACTCGATCATCACTGGTGCGAAGATCCCTTTGGCTTCTCTTGTAACAGACGCTGACGATTTCGAGGATCTCGTCTCTGCCATTGCTCGAGCTTTTGGAGACGAAGCGGCCTCGAAGATTCAGCTCAGTTTCGATGCCGATGGCCTCAACAAGCTCATCAAGGAAGGCGTGCTTCCGGAGATCCCCGAAGACGTCATGGAGCGAGTTGTCGGCTCAAGACAGGTCCGTGTCACGCCTACCGGCAGCAAGTAGCACCCTTAGGGCGCAGTGGAACGATTCTACTGCGCCCCTTTTTTATGCAACCCTACAAATCTGTAACCTGTTATGCTTGCTGTCTTTAGGTCGCACACGATAAGCTTATTATGCAAGTTTCCAAATGTGAGGGGTTGCCGATGCTTACACAAGCGATTGCTGACAAAATTCATACCAAGGTCAGTACCCTGGTAAAACAACCGCTATCGATTACCGATCCGGACGGCGTTGTGTTGGTAAGCTCAGATCCCATGCTGGACGAGAGCGTCGACATAAAGAGCATCCCTTGGGCAATCGAGATACATCATGCGAACAATACCGTTGGTTACGTCCTCCTGTCTAAGCGGGTCCAAAACCATGGCGAGTTAGCACCTCTTATACGCTCAATATCCGAACTTATAATGCATCAATCTATTCTTATTGAGCAGCTACCTCAGCAGGAAGAACGACTTGACAAATTCATTTACGATTTGCTCACCAACCCACGCGAGGACGACCGCATTCTGGAGGCGGAGGCTCGCCTTTTTGATATTGATCTAACTCTCCCCCGAATTGCCATCGTTCTTTATGTCGACGACCCAGTTCTGACAGGTGAGATTCGTGATGAAGGCGATCGCGAAATGCGTATCACCAGGTACAAATTCGGCATCAATCGAGGCCTTAACTCGTACTACACCACTAGCCGTAGCAATGTTATTGCGTATCTTGGCCACAATGCGTTCTGCATTTTAAAGGACCTCAATGGTGGCGATACAACCCTTGATGACTCGCTAGATCGATTCAAAAAGTCGATTAACACCATCTACAATATTTTGCGTTCCGAGCTTAAACAGCCGACAACAGTTGGTATTGGCAACTATCACCCGGGTGTTGATGGCCTTCGGCGCAGCTACGAAGAAGCGATCTCTGCGATTGAGCTGGGGTCCCAAAACTGGGATAAAAACCGTGTCTACCACATAGACGATTTCGGAGTTGTTGCTCCCCTTCTATCCGGTGTCGATGAAGCCAACATCTACTTTAGCCGTGAACTACTGGACAAACTTGGTACAAGTGAAGGCGTTATTCAAACATTAGAAAGCTTTTTTAACAACAATATGGGACTCACTCAGACTGCAGATGAGCTCAGTATTCACCGCAACACCCTTGTCTATCGCTTAGACAGAATAACCGAAACTCTGGGTCTTGACCCGCGCAACTTTGATGATGCTGTCCAAATAAAGCTAGCCATTCTATTTACTAAATTCGTTGAACAGTAATGAGGACACGACGTGAAACTTAGCCAAGACGTTGCCGACGAAATTTCGAACCGTGCTCGGTTGGTTTTGAACCGCTCTATAGTTGTAACCAACTCTGAGGGAGAGCCGGTTACTGGAGCCAAAAATAAACGTGTGGTAGTTGACGCGCTGCGTGCCTGCCAAGAAGGCCGGGTTGTCCGCTCAAGCTACGAAGATACTCCTGTTGCGTGGTGCCCTTTTGTATATGAGAACCAAACTGTAGGTTCATTCGGGATTATTGAGAGCGACGCTCAAGTTACACCGGAAGCAATCAATCTTTTGCAGGGGCTTGCCGAGGTAATCACCCATCAACACTTTTTGCTTGAACGCGTTCAACCCTCTGAGCAAATGCAGGCCAAGTTCTTTAAGCAAGCTCTGACGTCGCCGACCATTGATAATCGAGAGATATTCCGCCAAGCTGACATATTGCAGATAAACCTAAGGGTCCCTCAAGCAATTATTCTAGTTAGAGTTGATGATCTCGAAGGTAGCGCCACCGGTAAAGGTTCCCTGTCGATGGACCAGCGAGAACAGAAGATAAATAAGGCAGCTAACGATATCTCCAAGAGAATAAAAGCCGCTTTCCACGATAATTCCGAAAACATTGTTTGTTACTTAGGCGACAACACATTTGTTATATCTAAAGGTATAGGCGGTGAAGGGCTCAATACAAGAAACACATCACGATTTTTGATTGAGAAGGGCCACTACATTCATGATCTTCTAAAGAAGGATTCCCCCAGCAAAGACATATCGGTTGGGATCGGACAGTATTACCCAGATCTTGGTGGACTGAGAAAGAGCTACCAAGAGGCTAAGTTGAGCTTGAGCGTTGGCACAAAAGTTTGGGGTGTCGGCAAGGTCTACCACATCAAGCAGGTTGGTATGTTCGTCACACTGGCAAACGTTGCTCAAGAGCATAAGGCCGAGCTGGCACATCAGATTCTCTACCCCCTACTTAAAGATGAGCAGCTATATAAAACGGTGCAGACATTCCTAAATGCGGGGCTAAATCTCACTGAGGCTGCCGAGAAACTTCACATCCATCGCAACACATTGATCTACCGATTAGACAAGACCAAGAAGGTCATTGGGCTCGATCCAAGAGTGTTTGATGATGCCCTCCAGATCAAGCTCGGACTCATGTTCTACCAAGAAGCATAGAGTCAAAAATGTCTAGTACTTTCGAACAAAAAGAAGCTACGCTTACTATATTTTTTTGTAAGCTCCCAGGTTTGACATATAGGCCCAACGGGGGTATTCTGTTAGGCGTAAATTCGACAGACAGCAATGGCAAATAGCTGTCGTTTATTACGATTTGAGGAGTTCAATGAATAAAAAAACCAGTCTAGAATACTACGCACTATTCTATGAAAAACTCGATACCGACAAAAGCAGTGACCAGCAGACTGATATTGACGAGGACACTAGCTACGAGAAAAAACCTTGTCTAACCGACGAGCAGATTAAGGCTCTCCAGGAGGATCTTCAGAAGCCTCTGGAAACTCAAGAACCCCAGGCCGAATAAACCTCGGCATATTTTTTTGCTTTGACAGTTCGGTTTTTGTTCGGTATTTTAAGAGGAGGGATACTTCTATGTTCGAAAAGGTTAACGAGCCGGTTGAAGTGCTGGTTGGTTTTAAGCGCCGACCAGGAGCGATTAAAGTGCTGCCCTATCGCCTCAACTGGCGTGGCAACCAGTACAAGCTCGACATCATGGGACTTCATCATCCTGCCCGCAAAGGCGTTAACCGTATTCACCTCTTTGAGTTCACCTCGGGGAATACCAAGTTTAAGGTTGAGATGGACAGCGAGACTCTAGAATGGCGTCTAGTGGAGATCTACCATGATCATTCCCGATAACCCCCTAGAGCCCACCATCATGCATATCGACCTCAACAGCGCCTTTGCTATGATCGAGCAGCAGGCCAACCCGTTTTTGAGGGGCAAACCAGTTGGGATAACCAACCGGCTCAACGATTGGGCGATCTGCATTACCGCTTCTTATGAGGCCAAGCGCCAGGGAATTAGTATCGGTACCAGATGGCGAGAGGCGCGCTGGAAGGACCCGAGCTTCGTCATGATCGAGAGCGACCCCGAGAAGTACCGATATATTCACCAGCGGTTGCGAGCGATTTTTGAGAGCTACTCGCCCACCGCTTACATGAAGTCTATCGACGAAGGAATTATTGATTTCTCAGGGATGAGCGCCATCTTAAAAGGTCGACCTCTCGAAGACATTGCCCTCGAGATCAAACAGCGGGTTAAAGATGAGATCGGTGACTATATGACTGTAAACATCGGTATTGGTCAAAATTTGTGGCTCGCTAAGGTAGCTGCTGGCTTCAATAAGCCGGATGGCCTGCTGACAATTCGTCCTGGCGAACAAGAGGAGCTGTTCGAAACGATGCAGCTCACCGACCTTCCCTACATCAAGAAGCGCTGGCAGCGCCGACTCAACGACGCCGGCATTTACAGTGCCGCCGATTTTTATCATGCCCCTTATTGGGTACTGTTCCGCCAGGTGTTTAAGAGCGTCAACGGGCATCATTGGTACCTCAAGCTGAGAGGATATGAGACCGAGTTTGAGCCCGGAATCAGGAGCATTGGGCGTAATTACGTTTTGGAGCACCGGACTAGCGACCCAGATGAGTTCAAGCTTTTACTGCACAAGGCCTGCGTTAAAGTGGCGAGGCGCCTAAGGAGCAAAGGCTTCTCTGCTCGCGGGTTGATGATGACCCTGCGTTTTGCCGACCGGCCCAACCCTAAGGAGTCTTGGGGGCGGCCTGTAGGCTGGTTTGAGCGCCAGATGTGGGAGCAGCCGGCTAGTCGCGCCGACCAACTCTATCGAAGAGCCTGCCTGCTCTACGAACGTAGTCCTCACGGGCTAACAATCGCCCACTTTAGCCTCACCAGCTACGGCTTATCTCCTATCCCAACCGATCAGCCTACTCTATTTGAAGATGAGGAGATTAAACGGAACAGATTAGAGGAAGCGGTCCACACTATCAACGACCGGTACGGTGAGCTAACTCTTCAACCTGCCTCGGTGGCGATGTCAAAGAACCCGATGAAAGATAAGGTTCCGTTTGGTACAGTCAGGTACTTTGATTAAAAAGGGCCGGGGTTTTTAAGCCCGGCCCATACTACTACTTCAGCAATGCCGCACTGGCAGCACAGAAACCGAAGCACTTGCCCATATCTAGGACATCATTCGTGCGGACACCGGATTCAGCGTCCCAGCACAAAGACCCATCTCGCTTAAGCAGGCTCGACAACTTGAGAACAGTGTCTGAGCGAAGACCCCCTGTAACACCAGTGACAACTGGTGTATCTTGCCAGCTCATCTCTAGGACAAAGCTGTCCGCAACAGGAAAGTCCATCGGGATACCTTCCCCGCCACTAAGGTCCAGCAAGGCGTAGTCGACCACCTCTTCGTATCGCCGGACGTATCGAATCAGCTCCATGACGTCATTGTTGCAGCTGCTAAACACACGCAGCCCAAGCTGGAGAACAACCAGAACATCCGGATGCTCTAGCTTGAATCTGGTCAAGTCATCGAGGTCCGGACCTGCAATGTTCAGCTGGACCCCCTGAATCAAGGGTGAGATCTTAATGAGCCTGCTGAGTTGCTCATACAGATTGGGCATCCGAGAGTTGTAGTGGACGATGTTGATCACGCGAGGATCATTAATCAGCAGATCAGGAAGAAGACTTATGGGAGGGTATCTACTTGGGTTGCCAGGCTCCCTCGCGTTCAGGGTCTTGAAGCTGACGAGAGGCCCATTCATGAACCTCACGTGCTCCGGAAGTCCCACCATGTCCAAGAACCTTATGAATTGCCCCGCCTCGTAAGGCGTAGCTACACCTGCTATACCAAAGTACTGTAGTGCCTTGGCTTTCAATTGTACCTCCTAAGAATGTAGGACTTTTCCCATTCTAAAGCAAAAAACGGTAATTAAAAGCGCTATATCTTGTCATGCTCACAAGACATTTACAGATTGGGTGGCAGATTTTCCCCAACAAACACAACTTATCCACCTGTGTTTTTTATAGTCACATGACAATATATTGTCATAAAAATTAAAAAACTCTTTACATAAGGCTTGAGCTCCCCTACAATAGTTCTTGTGGTAAGGAAGCTCTCGGTCGCGACAACAAGGTCGCCACACGCCGAGAGCGTTTTTATATCAAAATGAAATGCCCATACTGTAGAGCCGAAACAACCGACGTATTCAACACTCGCCCGACTAAATTTGGTACTCAAATTTGGCGTAGAAGGCGTTGTCTTGAATGCAATGAATCATTTACCACCTATGAGGCAGTGGATTTAGGTTTTCTTAAGGTTATTAAAAAAACCGGCTCGAAGGAGCGCTACTCTAGAGCTAAGCTGTTCACAGGTGTATATGGCGCTTTTCGATCAATCGATAATAAGCAAAATGTGGTTGATGCAGTAACCGATACTATCGAATCAAAGATTCTAGATTCCAAAAAAGATATTATTTCGTCTGAAGAGATTGCCGCCATTACTCTTCAAACCTTAAAGAATTACAATATGATTGCATTTATGCGCTACCTCGCCAATCAGGCAGACGTAGTGAATGAAGCTCAGCTTAAGCGGGAGCTCAAGAAGTACTAACTTACCCACCGATTTGTGGGTAAAAAGTACTAGCGCCCCGGTTAACGGGGCGCTGGGTAGCCGCTTACAGGGATGAGGGTTGTGCCTGGAGGGTCTGCCCTTTCAGGCTGATACCCGTTGAGATCGATCCCGAGACGCCCTGCCTCTTCACAGGCCCATTTCTGCAGGCGGCTCACTGAAGTCGGTCTCCAGATAATCCCACCAGCCTCTCGATCTTCCTTGTATAGCAGCCCCTCATTTTGGAGCAAGAAGGCTCCATTGAGCTGATCGGGAGTGAACTCACTCTCTAGAACTGGCCTCTTGTCGAGAACAAGAGCAGCCGCCCCCAAGGCATCAACTCTTTGCATATACCGATAGAGCCTGCGCAAGCGGATTCGAATTCTCATCAGTACACCTCCACGCAGTCCGAGGAGACCCTGCGCCCCAATTTTGAGGACTCCTTTTGAACAAAACCCCTAACTTTCATATTCGACTCAGCAATAAACCAGTACCTTTCGTCTTTTTTTATACTCCAGTCGACAAACCCTTTGCGATGGAGATAATCCATACCATTGGCTTGATCGGGAGTAAGGCTATAGTCAAAGACCGTGCCATACTTGAGAACGAGCATGGCGGCGCCGAGTCGGTCCTCCATCATTCCATATCGCCAAGCCCTGACAAGGACAGATTTGACTTTCGACAAGTACCCCTTGATGTAAACGTCCAACACTATCTTTCCTCCCTTAGGACGAAACCGTGCTGGGTGTATTCAACCATAACTACCTCTGGGTGTAAACAAAAAACCGGCCCTCAGACAAGCCGGTTTTTTGTTTCAGATATAGAGATTACTGATTCGGAGTCGATGGCACTCCGTCAGCTTTGTTAGTCTCTTCCTTGCGAGTCTCCTGATCTTCGTCAACAACCTCTTGATCCTCCTGAACACCTTCAGGCATCTCGGCAGCTTCGTCGATCTCCTCATCTAGAGCCTCAAGCTCCTCATCACTTCGTGGTGGCTCAACCTTTGCAATCAACTCCTCGGCGGGGGTCAAAATTTCTACTCCCTGAGGAACCTTCATGTCGGCGACGGTAATCGACTTCTCGAAGTCATCGAGAACAGAAATATCAACCTCAAAGTTTTCTGGGAGATCCGCTGGCAAAGCTTCAACTTCAATTGTTTGAAGCGGTTGGACCAAGCTTCCCTCCTGCTGGTAAACAGCGGTGGATTCGCCGGTAATATGAATTGGAACCTCTGCCTTTAACTTTTCGTTCATCTTTACCAGGTAAAAATCTACATGGGAGATGTTGCCCCTAGCATCCTTCTGAACCTCATGAAATAGAGCGTTTTTCTGGCGAGCATCATCAATTTTAATACCGATAATTTTATTCCCGCCCGCTTTAGCAAAGGCCTTATTGAGTTCAAGAGTGTTGATGCTGACCGGTTCGGCTTCATTCCCCTGTCCGTATACTACAGCTGGGGTCTCGCCCTCATTACGCAGACTTTTAACCGCCTTACCCTTTACCTCACGAGGCTTTACATTCAAAACTACTTTATCTGACATAGCAAATTATGCTCCTATTCTACCGCCTTTAAACCAGCTAACGCTTTTTTGAGAAGCCGCCTTTTTTCCTAGAGATATACCTGTGGAATTCAGCTATCTCATCGGCGCTTATGCTTCCCATAGCCGCAAACTTCGCTTCCTCGCTCGAGACCAAATCGGTTTTATCACGCTTGGGCGTCTTGCCTCCCATCGAAACGGTAGCAAGTACCGGCAATGAACATTCGTGGCAATTGAGCTGAACAAAGCTAAATCCGTTCAGTTCTCCGAGGTAGTTGATATCGTCAAGGAAGTAACTGGTGTCACAAGAAGGGCACTTATAGAACTCTTGCAGATTATTGATCAAGTCCTGTAGGTGTTTTCTACTCATTTTTGAGGTCCCCTCTTTATACACTCATTATACCGGATATCAGATAAAGAAGTCTACTTTTTGGTTTTCTCTACGGGCTTGAGGTCAGCCGACGCAATCCCACCAGCGACACCTTCAATTGCGCGAGCTGTCTTGGAATTACTAATACGAATTAAAGCCGCGATAAGGACGCCAATTGCGACAAATAGAACAATCATAGCGACCATCTTCTCGAAGCTGTGGAGCGATAAAGCAACCATCCCAAATACTGCGGCAATCAAATACAGCAATAGAACCGCTCTACGTTGACTTAGCCCCGCCTTAAGCAGCAAATGGTGTAAATGCTCCCGATCTGCGGTAAATGGGTGCACCCCCCTTCTAATGCGCCTCATTGCTGCCCAGAGAGCATCAATAATTGTGAACCCGAGAACAAGCATTGCAGTCGCCAGCTTACCTCCAGAGTAAATTGCTAGCATAGCCAGGGTTAGACCCAGGAAATAGGCACCGCTATCCCCCATAAAGATACGCGCGGGATAAAAGTTGAAGGGCAGAAACCCAAGCGCCGAACCGGCCAGAATAATCGCGAGTAGCGCTACAAGTGGTTGATCGACTGTAGGGCTGATCGAAAGAGCAAAGATCACTAAAGCGGCAATACCGCTTACTCCACTCGCCAACCCATCAAGACCATCAAGGAAGTTAATAACGTTGACCATACCCATCATCCAGAGAATACTTAACAGGTTTGCTATCGGAGTGATATGGAATTGCCAGAACCCCAAATCGACCATAAACCTACCCCAAGTAAGGTCAATCATCCCGCCAAAAGGATTGGTAATTGCAGTGATACCAATTCCGCCTGCGAGGGCGATACAGGCCGCGACAAACTGCCAGCCCAACCTGGTCCAGGCACTAAGTCGCTTAACGTCATCAATCGCACCGACAACCGCCAACAAAGTACAGGCGGTCAGCAGGGCGGCAAGCTGTCTTCCGAATGGCATAAACAAAACTGCCGTTATGATAAAACTACCAAAGATAGCCAGGCCGCCTAGATAAGGGATTATACGGTTATCCAAAGCATGAGACTTCTGGCCGCTTGGCTGAGCAACAATCCCCCGCTGGAGAGCATATTTGCGTACAAGCGGAGTTAAGCTAACCGTTAGAATCCAGGCGCATGCAAATGCGATTAGATAGATCATTTTTTCCTACTCTTTGGAGTTACTTGGAATGCCAAGTACTTACCCAGCATTAACCGAGTCTGTGCATCAATTGCCGCCATAGCGCTAAATGCAATTGAGACTACTGGAAGCAATATCCATTGAAGCAACATTCCAATATTTCTACGATGGCCGTAACGAGCTGGCCTGGGCGGAAGCGATATCATGCTGATTGCAATCATAATAATAAGAGCCACCAGGGCAATGTTCATCATGTAGCTAGCTAAAATTGGGAGCTGATGCGCAAGTTCTGATCGCATTCTAAACTCTTCGTTCAAGAAGAGTGGTAGCCAGGCAACAAAAGTTACAATTAGCGCTGTTGTTGACCAGCTTATATGACCTTCAATTTGACGCCAGGTTTGAGCAATTTTTGAATGCAATGGGATGTTACTGTTTCGGATATTGTTACGTACCACATATGGGAAATCCGAGATACCATATGCCCACCTTCTTAACTGCTTGTACTGAGCAATAAAGGTTTTTGGATACGTCTCAGCTAAAACCGCATCCTGGTAGACAGGAACGTACATTGGCACCACTTGATGATCACCGTTAAAGGCAAAGTAACTCCTCCAGTACTGATGGCCGTCTTCTACGGGAGTAGAAACGCTCCAGAAATCGGTATCAAGGAGGGCTCTTAGACTTTGGGCATGGGCGGCAAAGTTGCGCAACCGATGCGGCCGCATAGTTTCCATGAGAAGCCAGAAGGAGTTATTGGTTGCAATAATTCGCATTGGTGCGGGTACATCCCAAATGTTGTTGTAGAACATTGGCACCGGTTGATACGACTTGCGATTGCGATTTGGATCCATTGCATAAAGGTAGCTCAATACAGTAAAGTACTGTCTCCCTGCCCTGTGATCGGAATCGAAGGTGGTCACAATAACATGCTCTGGGTCAACACCTTGCTCAAGCAGGTCTTCGGTAACTTTTCGCCCAGCGAAGGTAATGTTGCCGCCCTTTCCGATAACCTCCCCCTCTATGCCATCTGGATGCTCAATGGCTGCCGCATAGGCAAACTTGGGCCCGTACTTCTCTACCATATCGCGAGCGATCTGCTTGGTTGATTCGGGCCCTCTTTCTTCGTAGGCAACCACCAACATTAGCTGCTTTGCGGGGTAATCAACCTCTAGTAGCGATTTAATTGAGGGCTCAATAATATCCTGGGTTTCGTTGTAAACCGCCATGATGACTAGGTTAAAGAGACTATCTGGATGTAAAATGGCGCTCTCCCGATTCTTGATATCTCGGAGGGTATCGATCTCGTGCGACAACTCAACATATTTCGAATGCTGCTTCCAGGCTTTTTGATTTGGCTGCCACAACCCCCTTTTAGCTTTGGGATTCTTCTTTAGCAGATCCTTCATCTTATTCTCGGCGCTTGCCAGATACTCATCGGGCTTGCGAATCCAATCAAGTCGAATAGACCAATCAACCCGCTCAGATTTATGCAGGCGGCGATAACCTCGGATGAGCGCAGTACTCAATCGGAAGGATTTTACCAACCAAAAAAGGTCGAATGCGATAATAAAGATTGCTACCAGAATCGGCTGCCAAATACTCAACAAGACAGGCGCGGCGAGTATCGTCCAGGTAAGCGCCCCTGGGAAAATTTCGAGCGATCTTATAAACCAGCGCTGGTCGGTTATATATACGTATCTATCTTTTTTGTATGGCATTAAACAATCTCGGCAAATGCTGAACTAATTACTAAGCATAGGATGCTAACAGAGGCTGCTCCGATTAACAGGAAGAAGCTTGCCAAGCGGTTTCTTTGAAACGCTTTAGCCGCTAGCAAGCTATTAATAAGGGTGACAGCGATTGAGAATACGACCAATCTATAGTTTGACCACCAAGCCCCTACCTCATCGAAACCTACTAGGCTCAGGTAATGGGTTGGCACAGGATAATCGACTTGATCCAGCTTAACGATCATCAAGACTAGAGTAAGAATATTTACAATCACAGAAACACTAAGGGCGCCTAATGAGATTGGGTCCTTAAAAAGTGGATGCTGTCTTACGACTTTTGGATGTAGCTGCCTAATATTCTGCTTAAGCGCTGCCGGTTTCATGGGAGTATTATACCATCTGATGCTCCCTCACTGCTGGAAAAAGTATCATTTTTCTGCTTGAATATGATGGTCGAAGCGCTTTGTGCCGATGTAGCTCAGCTGGTAGAGCAATGCTTTCGTAAAGCAGAGGTCAGCGGTTCAAGTCCGCTCATCGGCTCCATAAATATTGATGCGGGTATAGTTCATCGGTAGAACGCAACCTTCCCAAGGTTGAGAGAGGGGTTCGATTCCCCTTACCCGCTCCAGCAATTATCCCTATAATCATAAGCATGATATCCAAGCGAAAAGTTTGGC
>CAZWEJ010000007.1:0-40739 GCA_964632435.1 uncultured Candidatus Saccharimonadales bacterium | reverse complement strand
GGTGTGTCGTCGATCCTTTCAGAAGTTTCGATCCTGCCCAATTTGTAGTAATGGGCGTTAGGAACGTTTAGTTCGCACTGCGACCTAACAGGGCATCTCTTGCATGAGCGCTCAAATTGCAGTTGGTCGCTACCGTTCAACAGCATGTCTACCTGATGAGGCGTAATCACTGTGGCTCTCGCAGCGTACTCCCCAACGCTACTGCTATTACCGGGGTTGTTCTTGCAAAGAGTCCGAGATAGGAGCCAGACGGCGTCGGCAACCTCATTAGTGCTGTAGCCCCTAAGGGTGATGTAGTCGAGGTACATCTCCCTCAAAACACCCTGGAAGGCATCCAGCTCGCCAGACTTAACCGAGAGCACCTTCTTTCTTCCAGTCCTAGTGACCATCCTCGTCGCGACTGCCACTCTGTTGAAGTGGAAATCGATCGGCGGAGGGTAGAGGAGTGGCTGCAGCAGCCCTGTCTCAATCCAGAAGAAGCAGATCATGCTGACCATCTTGTACTGGAAACCCGGGAATCCAGATTTTCCAGTATTACGAATCAGCCGGACGGCGTCATCGTAATCCCTGATCTGGCTGATGATCTGGAGCGCCTTGCCGTCGAACTGCTCGTAAACGATTTTGGCTGAATTGATCCAGTCAATCGCAAATCGGTGGGGCTCATCTGGCTGATCAGGAGGTTTAACTTTCTCCAGGCCAGGGATTGCAAGGGTTGGTTCTTCCTCCTTCGTCTTCTTGAGCCCTAGAAGGCCTGTAAGAAGCAGTGGGTCCATCTTCCGGGCGTAACGGGGGTCAAACGGCCTTGGGCCGGACCGACCCATCGTCTGGTCGTACATCTCGACCATTGCCTTAAGTCCCGTATCGCTATCGATCCCACCGCGCATCAGCATGCAAGCAAAAAACCAGAACCGAGCTTCGGCCTCGCCACCGCGCTTCAAACGCTTAGGGAACTCGAAACCGTCAAGCATGCTTTTTCTAAGGTTGTAAGGGTACGCACCTCTTCTGTACCGGTCCAGGATTGCATCCAGGACCAGTTCGGCGCGCTTGGCGTCGACAACAAAGGTCATGGATTTCTCCTTGGGTTGGTGAGAACATTGTAACATTCCAGATCGAAGCACAAAAACAATGTTCAATTTTACAAAGAATAATATGGCGTTTTTTGATTTGTAATTTTGTTTCAAGCTACAAGAAGTTCAATAGATTAGCATTATCACATTAATTAAAGGAGGGGGAATGGGTGGCGAAACAAAAACTAAGGCAGGCTCGGCAACCGCCGTTCTGCTAGATCGAACCGAGGACAATTGTCTAGTCCTTAGGTTCTTGCTAAGTGATGTGGTCTGGGATGTACACACAAAGGAGGTGAGGTTAACTCCAGATCTCGCAGAGCAGCTTCTTAAGATGCTTGAAGTGGAGATGAGCTCCGAGACTCAAGATCTACAGAGCAACCTTAAATATCAGTTTGCGATCTAGGTATTAAGGAGAGAAGTTTACATAGGTTCTGGGCTGATTGAGCACGCCAGTTGATGGCTGTAGCGATTTCAGCCCCGCACTAATAATTTGATCGGTGGGGAAGAAGTAAAGGAATTCGCCGGTAACACTCGTTGGTTTTTTTGCAACGAGTGGCAGCACCGCACCAGATGAGTTTAAAACTCCGTAGGCGCACGTGCTCATGTTGCCGGGGCAGCTCAACTTCATGCCAATCTGATTCGACAAGCTGTATGTGGGCGCCTGCAGTGATCTCAACATCTCGTATACATCGAGGCGACCGGCTCCATAGATAGTGCTTTTTAGATCAGTGCCCATTCCCGCGACCTTGTCTGCCGAAACAACAACCGCATCAACGGCTTTTGATGGCGTTGCGCCGTTCTTGATGGCAACCGCGATAGCGCCGGCCACAACAGGGGAGGCAAAAGAAGTGCCAATACCACCGCAAACACTGGCGGTAGTTTCGTCGTATGGGAACCATCGATACGAGCACATTCCGACCCCAGGTGCCACGATATCAATGTTGTCGCCCCAGTTAGAAAAACTGGCTAAGACGTCATTCTGATCAGATGCTCCAACAGCTACAACTTCTGGGAAGTTTGCCGGGTATCGGACGCAATCGCACGATTCGTTCCCAGCCGATGCAACAACTACAACACCTTTATTCACGGCATATTGTATTTGTTCATGCAACCACTCATCAGGGTACACGCTGCCGAGTGACATATTAATTACATCAACACCACTATCTGCTGCGTATCTTATAGCCAACCCAACCGCTAGGGTGTCACCTAGGCCGTCGTCACCTAATGCTTGAAGAGGAAGTATTTTTGCACCTTCGGCAATGCCTTTTAACCCGTTATAAGGAGCACCTGCTGCTAAGCCGGCAACAAATGTCCCATGTGAGGTATATAGGCCATCTGGGAACTCTATGCCTGTTTGGGGGTCGTTATCATTCGACATAAAGTCCCATCCACGCCAGTCATCAACGTAGCCGTTATTGTCGTCATCGATATTGTTGCAATTTTTGTTAAGCGCCAACCCACGACTGGTGCAGTTTGGAGCCACGCCCTCTGTCACTGTCGAGCCATTCTCGGCAGAGTTAGTCAGCCAGGTAGAGCTTAATCCAAGGTGATTGAGCGCAAAACCGGTATCAATAATTGCTATTTTTTTACCGGTCGCATCCATGGATTGCAAATCGCTCCTTATCTTGGTTGGGTGCCAAGCAGTGAGCTGAGCAGAATAGTCGGTAGATTCGAATCCATGGGCTGTATATGGGTAATTCGGGTATTTCCCATCTATAAGAGCGAATTGAGGCAGTCGTTCTTTTTTAGCAGGCGTTGTATTTTGAGCAACTTGAGGTGATTCAACAGATTGTTTGCTAGTAACAAAAGACAAGTCTGAGTTTCTATAAATGTCAGATTCCGCAGTACCTGACGGCTCGTTCGTAATCACTACGTTTGTATTTCGGTGTATATAATCAGAGACAACGCTAACACTAACGACAAATGTCATCGCTAGTAATAAAAATACTTCAGAATGTTTTTTTGGTTTTTGTTTCACCGATATTTTCGGGGATTACACCTAAAATTTTACCATAACAGAAATGTTTTCAATAGGTTATTATTAAAATTCAGCGATATCTCAGAATTATCATTTAAAGTCTCTTACATAATCAGAAAAAGAGTGAATATATATCTAAAATATGGACTTTACGGGTTAGGATCGATTATTTCGATGATGGCAATAGGTGTTGCTCTTGCGTATATGAGCACCCAGCCTAACAACTCGCCCGCTGCAATGCTTACGGGTGGCAACAGCCAAACTAGCTCGGGGACAATATCAACTTCTGAACTGGCTCAGAAAAATGGGCTTAATGGGAATGATTGCTATGTTGCCATAGATGGTACGGTATACCTTGTGAAGGGGTTTGCTTCATGGGAAATGGGTCGTCATACTCCTGCAGATGGAAGTGTGACGTGCGGCAAAGACCTAACACAGGCTCTTCAAGAGTTGCCTCATGGAGCCAAGGTTCTTCGAAAACTTCCTAAGGTTGGAACACTACAGAATTAAGCTTCCGAGATCCTTATAATTTCGGAGATTGTTGTAACCCCTGCAATAGCTTTCTTTACGCCGTCCTCAAGCAGTGTCATCATTCCGTTCTTGATGGCCGCTGCTTCAATATCCTGAGCAGTGGTTCTAGTTACTTGAGTCATTAGCTGCTCAATATCAGGCGTGATCAGCATCATTTCAATTATTGCGACACGACCCTTGTAGCCTATGCCATGGCACTCGGGGCAGCCTTTTCCATGCTTTAACTTGAGGCCGTCATCAATTTTTGGCTTTCTATCAGGAGGAAAGTGCTCAATGGCTCGCTTGATGTAATTGAGCTCCTCTTCAGTTGGTGCTAATTCTTCAGCACAGTGCGGGCATATTCTGCGGGCGAGCCTCTGGGCAATGATCATTCTGATGGCAGAGGCGAACAGAGGATTTTGGCCAATCATATCGAGCATACGGCTAACCGCTGCCGAAGCGCTTCCGGCGTGGAAAGTTGAAAGCACGAGGTGCCCGGTTAAGGCTGCCTGAAGAGCCGTTTTAGCGGTGTCTACATCTCGTATTTCGCCGATCATTACAACATTTGGGTCCTCTCGCATTACCGCTCGTAGTTTCTCAGCAAAGAGCTCTTTGTCATCTGTGCGAACAGGTACCTGGCTAACGCCATCTAGGTCGTATTCCACTGGGTCCTCGAGGGTGACGATCTTAACTTCAGGATTGTTAAGGCGGTTTATCATTGCATAAAGTGTTGAAGTTTTACCGGATCCGGTTGGGCCAACGGTTAATACCATACCGTTGGGGTGGCTGCTGACTTCATCAATCTTTTTCACCTGATCTGACGCAAAGCCCATGCTTTCGAGTTTAAGATCGCGAGTCTCGTCGTTGAAGATTCGAACTACAATCTCTTCGCCATGGAATGTGGGGATAGTCTCGATACGCATGTTTACATCTGTCCAATGTGTATCATTGTTCATCAAACGGTAGCTTATTCTTCCGCTCTGCGGTTCGTCGGAGCCCCATTTTATCTCAGCTCGAGTTTGAAGGTCACTTAAGAAAATTTCGTAAGCCTTAGTGTTAACGACGCTGATGGGGTGGAGGATACCGTCAATCCTAAAACGGATACGAGCTTCATTTGGCTGGGGCTCAATATGTATGTCAGAAGATCTTAACCAGTAGGCAAGCTGAGCAATGTATTGGAATGCCTCTTTAGGAGCAGACTTTGCGAGCTTCTCTCCAAAAAGCTTAAAGTCGCCGCTTCTCTCGGCATTGAACTGCAAGTAATAGACCTGATTAAGAATCTCATCAAAGCCTGTCGTAGAGATTGTTTTGAAGGTTGCCTGTGTATGAGCTAGTTTTTGCTGGAGCTCAGGCAGTTTCTTAAGGTCGGTGAGGTTTGTCACGCCAAATTCTAGGCTGTGGTCGTTGTATTGGTGTAGCGGTGCAACCCGGTACTCGCGCATTTCGTCTAGAGTAAGAAAGTTACTCATTGGCACAATTTGTTCTATTGTCCTGGAGTCAAGGTAGGGGAAACCACTTTTTACTGCTTCGTCGGCAGTCTGTTGCTCAATTTGCTCACGGTTGGCATTCACAGTGGCGTGGGCATCATTAACTGAGCCGCCGCCTTGTTTTGACGCCTGCTTAGATGGTGCATTAACAACCTTCGGAGCAGATGGTTCCATACCTTGAACTTTAGCATAAGAGGAAAGTAGCTACCACCTAAAAATTATCGTTCTCATGCTTGAATTTTTGGTACAATGGATTGGTAGTATATGCGTGACGAAATAGTTATTAATCAGGATGAATTGGACCTTCCTAAGCGGAGGTCTATTGGCCGTTCACCGTCATCCGGTGAAGGAGGCGGCTCTCAGCCACAGGGGCGCATAAAAGTGAAGAAGAAGTTTAGCTGGAAGAGGTTCTTTATATTCCTGGGTGTTGCCTTGGGAATTTTCGCCATAGGTGTGGCTATCTTCCTGCTGGTTAACCTGTTCAAGGTTACGGGAAATCCCTTTAGTTTTGGGGCTCTCAAGGGTGAAAGAGATGGGCGAGTGAATATTATGATGCTTGGTGTTGGAGACCCTGGCCATGATGGCGAGAAATTGAGCGATACCAATATGATTTTAAGCGTCGATACACGCAATAAGCAGGTCGCAATTATCAGCATTCCCCGAGACTTAAGGGTAAAGATCCCAGGCTATGGCTACAGCAAAATAAACAACGCCCACGCCCAAGGGGGTATTGAAGGAGCCAAAGAGGTTTACGAAGTCACTTTTGGGATACCGATACATTATTACGTAAAGGCAAACTTCACCGGTTTAAAACAGGTTGTTGATGCTGTAGGCGGTGTAGATGTTGAAAATAAAACAATGTTGTATGACCCTGAATACCCTTGCGATAAGAATCAATATAAGATGTGCGGCTTTAAATTAGCCCCGGGGCAGCATCACTTGGATGGAGCAACTGCTTTGAAGTACGCAAGATGCCGAAAGGGAACCTGTGGCGACGACTTTGGGCGTGCAGAGCGACAGCAACAGATTATGGAGTCTGTCCGAGAGAGAGCTACGTCAGCTGGGGTTCTCGCTAACCCTGTTGCACTTGGGAAGCTTGTTAACGCGGCAGGCGACAACATAGACACCGATATGAGTATTAATAATGTTCTCCGTCTAAATGAACTTACTAAAGATATGGATAAGAGTAAGACAATACGCGTTGTATTTAATATAGACGAAGGCGGCTTCTTGGTCAGCTCAGGTAATTCGAGCGACTTGTTGCCCAAGGGTGGCAGCTTTGATGACATCCAAGCATTTGTTAAGAGCGTATTTAAGTACGGTCCAATATGGATGGAGAAGCCAACCATTATTGTTGAGAATGGCACAACAACTCCAGGTGTAGCAGGGGCTCTTCAAAAGCAATTTGATAAGGACGGTTACAATTTAAGTGTCCTTGCATTAACTAATGCTTTACAGCGCGACTATACTCAAACCAAGATTATTGATTACACAAATGGGCAGAAGCCAAACACAATCAACTACCTGCAGGGTTTGCTTAAAGTTCAGGCAACTCCTCCTGAAAAGCCGGTTAAGACTCCGCCTGCAGATATAGTTATCATTCTTGGCAGCGATTATGCCTCCACCGTCCAGCCCACTGGCTCCTCTGCGTCCACCGGGACAAGCTCAAGAACTGTTAGATAACAGCACATTGTGCTTAACTTAGCATTTTGCTAGAGTTTGGTCACTTCAAGGATGAAGAGAACCTTCTGAAAGGAAAATCATGCGCCACAGAAAAAGCCGTAGCACTGCCGTAAAGAAGGGCAGAGTAGCAGCACTTTCTGCAGAAGTCGCAAGATTGAAGGAACGGGAGATGGAGCTGGAAGAGAGGCTTGCTGTTGCCGAGTCTCTGCCTCAAATCGCCGATAGGCAAAGCTTCGAAGAGGCAAGGATTCGCCTCGATAAGGATCCGAGCATCATCTTCATCATGTTTGATGCGAACAACTTCGGCATGGTAAACAAGATTGGCGGTCATGACCTAGGGAACAAGGGGATTGATGAAATCTCTTTGGCAATCCGTTCTGCGGTTCAAAGAAGCCCTCACGCTTCTACCCGGCAGATCTGGAGAATCGGCGGAGACGAATTCGTTGTCGCGGTTAAGGGCAGTTATCACGCTGCCCACGAGCTTGCGCTCGATGCGGTTGCCGAATATGGTCACAGAAGCCTGATAAGTAGCTCGGGTGAAGTGGTGGTTATCAGTATCGAGCATGGAATCGGGCCTACGTTCTGCGAGGCCGACCAGGAGCTCAGACGTTACAAGGATGCACGTAGAGCCTCTGACATGGATACCCACTACATCCGTTACAGCGTTCCCTTCGAAAGTAAATAGTGGGGCCCAGAACTTGGGCCCCACTCAACGCAATTATTCCTTGATTCAGCCCAGAAGTGCTACAATGTGCTTATGTTAGTGCTTGAGGTGATTACCTGGTGGTACGGAGCCGGGTGGAAGGGGTTGATAGTCCGCCTCCAGAACCTAGTCAGCAGGGTTTTGGTAGTTTTTTCAGTGCCTCTATTAATAAGAACGCTTTTTTCGCCGTGGCGCAGAATAATAACCTACACCGATAACAGTTTCATGCAGAATCTTCGCGCAGCTCTTGATAATGCTGTCTCGAGATTTGTTGGCTTTTGGGTTCGACTCATTGTCATATTTACAGCACTGTTGTTCATTATTTTCGCAGTTGTATCTGGGATTATCGCAGTTATCGTTTGGCCACTTTTGCCCATACTTGGCTTAGTAGCACTATTTAGGGGGCTAATGCCATGAGCTATCAGCTGCGCCTCAATAGTAGTCGAGCCGCCAAAGCTAGGTTTGCCAAAGCCATAAAGCCGTGGGTCTTAAAGCTACTTTGGTTTTTGCTTATTACTCTTTTGGCAAATGCTTCTTATCTCTTGTTCGCAGCACAAAGCATTGGATGGGCTCTTATGGGCATATCGATCTACCTTCTCATCTTCTTGTTATGGGTCTCCTGGGATGTAAAAGACATTAAAGTTGAGGCCAGCCCTGCTGATACCAACGTTCCGCTCGATGCAATATTGGAGCCAAAGCTTCTTGCACAGATTAAAAAGTGGCCAATAACGCCAGCAGAATCGTGGCTTTATGCATCAAAAACCTGGGAAGGCAGATTCATCATCAATCGGATGGGGGTTCCATTTGATTTAATTCTTCAACTGCTTACAAAGGAGGGCAAGACAGACATCTGGGAGACGGCTGTAAAGATGGCAGCAAATGCTCGAATTAAGGAGTTGGACGGTGGAGTTGTTGTAGCTGCCATAATGACCTCAAACGAGCTGAGCAATCTCCTCACGGAGCTCAAGCTTGAGAACTCTGATGTAATGAGCGTATTGATGTGGCAGCAAAGGGTTAAGAAAGAGCTCGTGACTTCAAAGCCTAAGTATTCTTATGGAGGGATCGGTCGCGACTGGGCAAGTGGCTACACGCCGACGCTCAATCGTTTCGCAAAGAACATCAGTCGAGAGGTTGAATACGGTTATTATCGCCACATCCCTCAGGTTCATGAGGTGATTGTAGATAGGATGGCGTCTCAACTAGCAAGCACCAATCCTCGTGTCGCTTTGGTTGGAGATGTAGGAAGTGGCAAGACGGCTCTTGTTTACTCCTTAGCAGAGCGCCTTATAACCGGCAACCAGGCTCATGGTTTGGAGTACTTTTACGTTATGGAGCTTAATGCCTCGGTAATACTGTCGGAAGGCAGAATTGAGGAGACGGTTCTTCAGTTATTATCAGAGGCGGTTCATGCCCATAACGTCATTATCTTCTTAGATGATGCCCAGCTGTTCCTGGGAGAGGGTACAGGTTCAGTTGACCTGTCACAGGTTCTTCTCCCGATTGTCCAGCAGTCGTCTCTCAAACTTATAATGGCGATGTCTCCGCACGACTGGCAGGCTCTGGCAGCGAAGAATCCAGGTTTGGTGAACAGCATCTCGAAGCTTGCATTAAGCGCTCCTGCAGCAGAGGACACCATTAGGATTGTTGAGGATGCATCACTAGGTATTGAGGTTGAGAGTAAGACGGTCATTTCGTATCAGGCCATTAAAGAGGTCTATCGATTAGCCGAAAGGTATCTTACGGAGTCTTCCTTCCCGGGTAAAGGGATCACTTTACTGGAAGCAGCCGCAAATTACTCCGAGAGCGGGGTAGTTACGCCAAAGTCGGTACAGCAGGCTATCGAAGCTACCGTTGGCACTAAGGTAAGTGCTGCTGACCCCGGCGAGAAGGTCAAACTACTAAATCTTGAAGAAGAGATTCATCAGCGTATGATCAACCAAACCTATGCTGTTAAGGTCGTAGCTGATGCCTTGAGACGTGCAAGGGCTGGAGTAAGTAACCCAAATCGACCTGCTGGAAGCTTCTTATTCCTAGGTCCAACAGGTGTAGGTAAAACTGAGCTGGCTCGTGCCCTGGCAGATATTTACTTTGGGGGCCAGGATAAGATAGTGCGAGTCGATATGAGCGAATATCAGCAGCCAAGCGACATCGACAGGTTACTTGCACCATCTGCAGGGCGAGCAGGCGCCAGCTTGATCTCGAGCATTCGCAAGCAGCCGTTTAGCGTTGTCCTCTTCGACGAGATTGAGAAGGCTCATCCGGATGTTCTAAACCTGCTCCTGCAACTCCTTGACGAAGGTCGCCTAACAGATACAGGTGGACGCTTAGCTTCGTTTAAGGATGCAATTATCATAGCCACCTCAAATGCTGCTGCCGACAAGATCAGAGAAAAGGTTTCATCGGGTCAGGAGTTGTCACAGTTTGAGGAGGAGATTGAGGAGCAACTCATCTCGTCACACCAGTTTAAACCTGAACTACTCAACCGATTCGACGACATAGTCCTGTTTAGGCCACTTACAAAACCGGAACTCAGACAGGTAGTGGACCTGATGATAGCTGACGTCAACAAGACTCTATACTCTCAAAAGATAAAAGTATCATTGAGCAACGAGGCTGCCGACAAATTGGTCGAAGAGGGCTACGATCCAAACTTCGGCGCTCGTCCAATGCGAAGGATGGTTCAGCGGTCGGTCGAGAATGTTGTCGCGAAGAAAATTTTGGCGGGCAATGTGAAGGCTGGGCAGGCAATTGAATTAGGCCTAGACGACATTGAATTGTCGACAAAATAATTAAAAAAACTTTTATAAAAAATTATAAATATGCGAATAATTTTCCGCGGTCATGGCGGTATTTTTTTTGTCGTCGCGGGGTCAAGAAAAATTTTGCTAAAAACATAAGTATTTTGGTAAACAAAAAATAACGGCTTGGGAAAGCCGTTATTTGGTTCTGTTTCGTTGGATTTTTGTTTTGAGTACTGATTTTGTTCAAGTACCTATTTACAGATTACCTAGGTACAAAAACGCTGTCAATACATTTTTTTAAAAAAAGTATAAGCGGAATGAATTTTTTTGGCCTTGTGCCTAATTGGTTGTTAGTAACTTTATGCCAAACTGCTGTATTATGACTGACGAAATGTCAGACAAAAACTAAGCGGAGTTTTGCCGAAATGGAAATTACAAAGTACCCACAGTCGTGTTTAAAAATTGAGCGTGACGGACGAACGTTAATGTTTGACATCGGCACATTCGCCACAGCCAAATATTCGGTCAGCGAGTTTGGAAAGTTGGATGCGGTAATTTACACGCACAGGCACACAGACCATTTAGACTTAAGCATCATTGACGAGCTACATGGTAATGGTGTTGCGATTTATGGCAACTCCGATGTTGCCGAGGCTATCGGTAAAGATTTTGTTGAAATAGTAGATGAGGAAGAGGAGTTGGTGATTGCTGGCTTCAAGATAAGGGCTCGGCATATGGAGCACTGCCTCTTGGTTGACGGACAGAAAACAGTTCCAAATACTGGTTTTGTTATCGAGGACAGGCTGTTAATACCTGGAGATAGCGTTGAAGCTGGTGATCTAGATGTTGAGATAGGCGCTCTCCCTATATTCGGGCCGGACATAACATTCCATGATGCATACAAGATGGCACTAGATCTTGGTGCAAAGCAGATTATCCCTATCCACTACGATATAGCTAGAATGGATCCTCACACCTTTACACACCTGGGAGGCGACTTCCATGGCAACTTCGAGGTCCATATTCTTGAGGATGGGGAAAGCCTAACAATTTAGGCATAAGCGTTTTGAGCCGTTCTAAGCCTTTTTGAGGGCTCTTCCAGCTTCACGCTCCTGTTCTCGCCGTTTGATGGTTTCTCGCTTGTCATAGCGCTTCTTTCCACGCCCAAGGCCAACCTCAAGCTTTACCAATCCTTTGTCTTCTAATAAAGCAAGGGGTACGGCCCTAACCCCGCCGTTTTGACCGCCAATAATTTCGTTAATCTGCTTCTTGTGCATCAAGAGCTTACGACTCCTATCAGCATCCAATTTCACGCCCGCTGCTGGAGGGTAGGGAGTAAAATGGGCATTGGTTAACCAAGCTTCACCATCTTTAAAAGCGATAAAACTGCCCTTTAAGCTGACATTACCCAGCTTTGCGCTCTTAACCTCTGGGCCAGACAGCACCAAACCCGCCACTAACTTCTCGGTAATGGCATAATCAAAATAGGCTTTTCGGTTTTTAGCTAACAGCTTCATACTATGATTATAGGATATCGCTTCATCTAGGTATAATATTGTTATGACAATGCAAGAAATCAAAAGCATATTATCCCAATCTATAGAGCAGAACTTCGGTCAAAAGATTGACCCTGAGGTTAGCTATCCTG
This sequence comes from uncultured Candidatus Saccharimonadales bacterium, assembly GCA_964632435.1. Classification (GTDB taxonomy): domain Bacteria; phylum Patescibacteriota; class Saccharimonadia; order UBA4664; family SCTI01; genus CAZWEJ01. The sequence goes on along the minus strand of CAZWEJ010000007.1, from coordinate 28,919 downwards.
ATGTAAAATTTGGTGACTTCTCGACAAATGCCGCATTTCTTCTGGCCAAGCCCTTGGGCAGCAGCCCTGTAGAGATCGCAGAAAAGCTGGCTGCGAGAATCAATCACGAGCATATTGAATCAGCAAACGCAGTTAATGGATTTATCAATATCAGGATGACAAAGGCTTACTGGATAGAGAAGCTCTATCAGATTGACAGTAAGTACGGGTCTTCAGTAGTCGGCACAGAGAAGAAGCTTCAGGTTGAGTTTATCTCGGCCAACCCTACGGGACCTCTTACGCTAGGTAATGCCCGCGGGGGGTATCTTGGAGACGTGATCGGCAGAGTCATGAAACATCGTGGCTACTCGGTTACAAACGAGTACTACTTTAATGACGCTGGGACTCAGATCAGGAACCTGGTGGGCTCGGTTAAGGCAGCGGCTGGTTTAACACAGAAAACCGAAGATCACTATCCTGGCGAGTATATAGAAGAGCTGGCTAAAGACTTCAAATCTGATCTCGAAACAAAGGATGATAAAGAGCTAGCAAAGATCCTTACTCAAGCCATCTTCGAAAGATGGATAAAACCATCGATTGATAAGATGGGGATCACCTATGATGAGTGGTTTAACGAGAGTAGCTTAGTTGAATCAGGGGAGTTCGACAAAGTTCTTCAATTGCTCGAGGAAAAAGAGATATCATACCTGAAAGATGGCGCCTTGTGGCTCGCAAGCTCTAAGTTCGGTGACGAAAGAGATCGTGTTATCAAGAAGTCTTCTGGAGACGTTACCTACCTGGGAACAGACATTGCTTATCATCTCAACATCTTCAATCGTCGCGGTTTTGACCACGCTGTAAAGATATGGGGAGCTGATCATGCAGGTCAGGTGCCATCTCTCAAGCTGACAATTGAGCAACTTGCTCCAGGTAAGAAGCTAGACTTCGTCTTGATGCAATGGGTCCGACTTATTAAGGACGGGCAAGAGGTTAAGATGAGCAAGCGCGCCGGAACATACGTAACGGTTGAGGAGCTGGTTGATGAGGTCGGTTCTGACGTTGCAAGGTTCTTCTTTTTACAACGTTCTACCGACACTGCGATGGATTTTGATCTGGATTTGGCAAAAGAACAGTCTCAGAAAAATCCGTTGTACTATGTCATGTATTCATACGCTAGAGCTCACTCAATCCTGAAGCAGGCAAGCCTTAGAGGGCTTACACCGATCAGTAGTATTTCCGATATATCAGATCAGGAGCTTGCACTTATTCGCTACATCAGTCGTTTCCCCGGTGTGCTTGAGGAGGTGATTCAGGATTATGGTGTCCATAGACTCACATTCTTTGCCATGGAAACGGCAAAGCTATTCCATGATCTCTACGAGAGTGAGCGAATTATCGATCTCGATAAAGGTGTCGCCTCAAAGCGCCTCTACACAATCCAGAAGTACACCCAGTTCATGAGGCTATTATTCGGCTTGATCGGAGTCACTCCACTAGACAGAATGGAGCATAACGAAGAGCCAGATACATCCCACCCGTCTTAACTGCTATAATCGGCATATGAATCCGGGGGAGTTAAAGCAGTCAGAATTGGGTCTTTTTGATGAGCCAGAAGAGGTGGTTCTTAATAACGCGCAGAAGGCAGCTGTAGAACATCTTGATGGCCCTGCCTTGGTTGTGGCCGGAGCCGGTACGGGTAAGACAAGGGTTATAACCCAGCGAATCGCACACCTGATAGGTATCGGTAAGGCCGAGCCTCAAGAGATACTGGCGTTGACCTTTACAGAGAAGGCGGCCAGGGAGATGGCTGAAAGATTGTACGATCAGATAGGATGGCGCTCATACCAGGTGGCCGTTCTTACCTTCAACGCTTTTGGTTCCGAGTTGCTGGGCCGTTACGCTTCCCATATCGGGCGATCTGTAAGCGGGGGCCTCCTGAACGATACTCAGAAAGCGCTTCTTCTCCAACAGAATATTGAGCGCGTTGAGCTGTCGTATTACGGTCCACACTCGAATATTTTCGAGTTTCTCATAGGGGTGGTTGATTACATTGGGAGATTGCAGAATGCAGGCATAGGAAGTGCTCAATATACCAAGTACGCCTCTGGGTTGAAGCCGGGAGCGGAAATGCATCCTCAAGATATTGCCGAGCAGCAAGATCTAGCAAAGCTTTATGAGTTATATGAGCAATTAAAAGAGGAGTCCGGGACCTACGATTTTAACGATCAACTCCTGTTACCATTGAAAATATTACAACAAAGAAAAAACTTGGCTCTAAGACTTAGTAAGCAGTATAAGTATGTGCTAGTAGACGAATATCAGGACACAAACAAGCTGCAGGATGATCTACTGCGGTCCTTCATCACAAAGGAGGGCAACCTTTTCGCTGTAGGCGATGATGACCAGGCTATATATGGATTTAGAGGAGCCGAGATCGGAAACATACTGAACTTTGTTGATCACTTTAACGTAGAAAAGCCTCTAGCTCTAACCGAGAACTATCGTTCCGGTCAGGAGATACTGGATTCGGCCTACAGACTTATCAAGCACAACGATCCCAACAGGTTGGAAAGTAAGCTTGGAATTAATAAGAAGTTGTCATCTTCCAAGAAGGGTAGCTCAATTGAGTTCAAGCTTTTTGAATCACCTACAGATGAACTATCCGGTATTGCAGAGGAGGTGCAGTTAAGGGTTGAAGAAGGAGTTGAGCCAAAAGATATTGCAGTTTTATCTGCGACCCATGCTCCTTTGAAGCAGTTAGCAAAGATGCTCAAATCGAGAAATATTCCTTTTGCGCTGTCTACTCAAGTTAATATTTTTGAGCAGCCAGAGCTAAAACAACTCTGGTATTTACTCGAGTGGCTGGGGAACAAGGCCGATGATGAAAGTATTTCTCACGTTTTGATAAGTAAGTTTACAGGTTTGAAAGCCGAAGAAGTGAGGAAATTATTACAACAAAGAGACATTGATAACGAAAATTTGGAAGATGCTCTTCGCAAGGCGGCTCAATCTGATGAAGGTCTTGAACATGTGGTTCAAAAGGTAGATGAATGGCGGGCGTGGTCACTGGAGTACCCGGTTAGCCAGTTGGCTTATAGGTTGGTCTTCAAAACCGGTCTCTCCGACAGCCTTATCGAAGCTGCCAAGAAGGACGACAGGATAATTCGAGTATTTGAAGACCTAGTTCAGCTACTTACCCAGATGCAGGACTATGAGACGGTCGCCAAGGATAACAGCTTGGTAGGTTACCTCAAGTCATTCCCTAAACCACCGACAATTGAGGTACAGGAGCCGGTAGGAGACGAGGGTGGGGTGCAGCTATTAACTGTTCACGCATCCAAGGGCCTCGAGTTTAGTAGGGTATATCTTGTAGGATGTACTCAACGTAGTTGGAGCAGGGGGCGAGATTCGGGTTGGCAAATACCTGAGGAGCTAAGACGAGATAGCGATTTCGGTCCAGAGCATGAGCTAAGGAGGTTGATGTACGTTGCAGTCACAAGAGCAAAAGATGACATACAGTTAAGTGCTTCTGCTCTCTCTGCGGGAGGCGTTCGTCAAACAGTTAGCCCGTTTATTGACGAGCTCTTCGGCGACCTGAAGTTCAAGATGGGTAAACAATCAACAGACAAGCCTGCTATCGAGAAAGTATTGACAAAAATACAACGAATATATCCGTTGGCGGGTTACAATAACACCAAAAAGCTACCATTTGAAGATTCCGACGGGTGGCTCAACCTCACTGTAGGAGAATTGGCTTCCTACGATTTCTGCCCATATGATTTCTATCTGGAAAAGGTGTTGGGAATAAAACAACCGTTTGGAGCCCAATTAGCTTTTGGGTCAGCTATCCATGGCGCGATTGAGTCATATTACGACTCCATCTTAAGGGGTGAACGGCCGGTAGAAGAAGAGGTAATCCAGCGGCTCGACGAGCTTTGGAGTGATCGAGGTTATCCAACAAAAAAAGCTGCCCAGCAAGCCAGAAAATCGGCACATGAGGCAGTGCATAAATTTGTTGCTCGGGAAGCAAAATCAGATCGCCAGGTACTTGGATCCGAGGTGCCTATCAAGATTGAAATACCCGAAGCAAAACTCCGCATTCGAGGAAGACTTGATGCGTACTTCAAGACACCAGAAGGAATTGAGCTAAGGGACTTTAAGACTGGGCGAAAGACAGATCCAGAGAGTCTAAGCCGTACCGCCAAATCGAGTATTCAGCTTAGAACCTACGCCATGGCTTTTGAAGAGATGACCGGCAAGAAAGTTGATCAGGTGGTTCTAGACTACGTTGTCAGTGGGGTTGAAGGTGGAGCCAGATTAACGCCTAAGATCATACAAAATCACCGAGACAAGTTGGTCGCAATTGCAGAAGGAGTCAGGTCTCGAGAATTTAAGCCGAAGCCCTCGAATGTACACGAGTGTGCGGCAATCAAATATTTTGGAGATGTTCAAGACTTTGAAGGCTATGAGGTAAGTGATGCGTGACGACATCTGGTTACAGCAGCTTCTTGATGAGACATGGGATAGGTACTTCAGCGACGTGCCTCAAGAAAACATTGTTCGAATTGAATTCGGCCGCAGGGCAAAACGTCAGCTTGGTTCAATCAGGCGTGACCGAAAAGATCCTTCGATAACGATCATCACCTTGAACGGTCTATTTCGCGATGAGAGCATCCCAGAGTACATTCCTCAATCTACTCTGGTTCATGAGCTGATTCATTACGCTCATGGCTTTAATTCGCCCTTAGAGCAGCTCCACAGGCATCCTCACGCGGGTGGAGTGGTGCGTCGTGAGTATGCTGAGCGTGGGCTTGAGCAAATGTACCTGGATCAGCAGAAATGGCTCAAGGAGAACTGGCCTAGGATACTTGAAGAGAACTTCGGCACCAGCTTGCCAAAGCCCAGGAAGAGTCGACGCCGCGTGCCCAAGCCTTTCTGGTTTTAGCCTTTAGGGTAGAATAAGCATATGTGGTTTATATATGGGATTCTCAATGCCAGCTTCTTATCGGTTAGGAGACTCTACGACAAGAAGGCCTTAACGAGTGGCCATTTGCCTCCGCTGACCTTGAGCTGGTCAACCAGAGCTATCGCGGCGGTAATTATGCTTGCTGGTTTGATATTGTTTATCCAACCTGATGTGACAATATCAACCGACTTCTACATTGCCATCATTCTGGTGACGGTGGGATTCTACCCGTTGTTCTCATGGCTGTATTACTCGGCTCTAAGGGACGGGAAGATCTCGACTACGCTTCCGATACTCGGCTTGATACCGGTCTTCAGCTTGGTTGCGGCTTACTTCGTACGAGGAGAGACGCCTCCGCTTTGGGGGATTATTGGAGTTCTTTGTATCGCTTTCTCGATTTATTTCATGCACTTTCATACTTTCAATCATCCACTCCAGCCGTTCCGAGAAATAGTGTCCGAAAAACCCGCTAGAAAGATGCTAGCTGTTGCAGTTATTGCAACGTTTGGAGCTCTGGTAGACAAGTGGGGTGTTGATGCCGGCGGTCCGTTCCTTTACGCCACTTTCAATCTGGTGGGGGCGGTGATGGCGGTCGCTATAATTGATGCGATTATGCATCACAGAAGAGCCATTCAACCTGTTTTTGAGAAGTGGCACATCATTTTGTTTATTGGTTTGGTTGAGCTTGGCGTCTTCGTTTTTTATAACCTCGCTTTAGCCAATACGCCATCGGTAGCCTATATCGTCGCTATGAGAGATTTGAGTATCTTGGTGACCGCAGCGGTGGGGGCTTATGTCTACAAAGAGAAGGTCAGTAACCACACAAAAGCTGCGTACTTGATCGCGGCTTTAGGATTCATATTGATTGCGGTTCAATAATTACTGGTCGGGGTGAAAGGACTCGAACCTTCGACCTCAGCAACCCGAATGCTGCGCGCTAGCCAACTGCGCCACACCCCGACAACGGGTGAATAATAACAAAATAGAAAGGGGCCCCGCTAGCTCTCTAGGATGAGAGGTAACGGGGCCCGGATGGGTCCAGGACATGACGTCAGTCGGTGTTCTTCCATGATGCCACCCTGTCGGTGGGAGGAGGAGTGCGCTGACTTGAGCCCGGCTTTGCACCACCGCGCCCCTTGCTTGTCTTGTCCCGCTGATCACGAGTGTTGCCACCCGAGTTGGAATTGCTAGATCGTGGCTTGATAACGCCGACAACCCTATACCCCTGTTCAGGATCGTAGAGCGTTCCGCAGTTCCCGCAGGAAATACGGCCGTTCGTTGACCCGAAGCCAGGGTCTTCGTACCCACAAGAGGGGCACTCCGGCTTTCCTGACATGTTCCTCCCAGAAATCGTATTTCTAGAACAGATACATTATACAACAAAACCATAAGCATTACAAGTAAATTAATGAAAAATTCGTGACAAAACCAAACAAATACCGTACACTTTCATTATGGAAATGATTATTGGAGCGGTAATAATTGCGATCGCCCTGGTGGGTGTGGGCGTATATCTTTCAATACTTATCAAGCGAGGGTCTCAATCTGACCCTAAGCCAGATCAAGGCCTTCTTCTCCTCCAGGAACAGCTCGGTAAGCTCTCGGATCGTATGGATGAGCGCCTCGACAAGACTCATGAGAATATGCAGACCGCTATTCGCAGTCAGTTTGCCGCCTCAACCAAACTAATAGGTGAGGTAACTCGAGACTTAACTGAACTCAAGGAGAGCAACAAGCAGGTCATGAGTATTACCGATGAGCTCAAACTGCTTCAGAATACCCTCCAAAATCCTAAACAGAGAGGAGTCCTAGGGGAATACTTCCTCCAGACCGTTCTAGAAAATGTTCTACCGCCAGAGCGATATAAACTTCAATATCGGTTTAACGACGGCGAAACTGTTGATGCAGCAATCATTCTAGATAAGGGTAAGATCTTACCGGTTGATTCTAAGTTCAGCCTCGAGAATTATAATCGGTTGGTAGACGAGAAAAACGAGCAGAGACGAGAGACGCTGGTGAGGGCTATCAAGAACGATCTCAAGCTGCGCATTGATGAGACCTCAAAATATATAAGACCGTCAGAAGGGACCATGGACTTTGCTTTCATGTTTATCCCTAGCGAAGCAATATATTACGATCTCTTGATTAACAAGATCGGTACTCTCCAGACCAATGCTCGCGACCTTATTGAGTATGCCTTCCGCGATAAGAAAGTCATCATTGTAAGCCCGACATCATTCATGGCTTACCTCCAGACGGTCATGCAAGGTCTAAGAAGCCTTCAGATTGAGGAGCGTGCTAAAGAGATTGAGAAGCGAGTCGGAGAGCTTGGTCGCCATCTAACAGCGCACGAAACGTACATGCAGAAACTTGGAAGCTCACTCGGTACGACCGTCAATCACTTTAACGCTGCTCACAAGGAGTTGGCGAAGGTTGATAAGGACGTAGTAAAAATAGCCGAGACGACCCCCGCCGTAGAGGCTATGCTTGTCGACAAGCCTTCGTTAAACGACTAATATTGGCATATGAAGCGTGTCCTTTCTGGTATCCGTTCAAATAACGACCTAACCCTGGGTAATTACCTTGGTGCTCTAAAGCCATGGGTCGAAATGCAGCCCCAAGTCGGTGATGCCGAGAGGTCTACAGAATACTTCTTCTTCGTGCCCGATCTACATACGCTAGTTGCTCGACCAGAACCATCGGAGTTGCGGAGGAATACACTCTCAAACGTTGCCTGGTTCTTAGCGGCAGGTTTGGACCCTGATAGAGTAACTTTGTTTGTGCAGTCGCATATACCAGCGCACAGTGAGCTGGCCTGGATCTTCAACAATTTTGTGACAATGGGCGAGTTGAGTCGAATGACGCAGTTTAAGGATAAGTCTCGTAAAGGCGGATCCGAGGGGCAACTTGTTGGGATGTTTACTTATCCAACACTGATGGCGGCAGACATCCTGCTTTACGATGCAGACGAGGTTCCAGTTGGTGATGACCAGGTGCAGCACGTTGAGTTGGCCCGCGACATTGCTCAAAGGTTCAACAATCTTTACAACGGAGTGTTTAAGCTGCCCAAAGCAGTCAAGCCGGTAGCTGGAGCACGTGTCATGAATCTCCAGGATCCCACATCCAAAATGAGCAAGAGCGATGAGGATTCAAGTGGAGTTATATTGCTCAGTGACAAGCCAGAGGTTATTCAGAAAAAGATCATGAGAGCGATTACCGATTCAGGCAGCGAGGTGAAAAGGGGAGAAGACAAGGAAGCTGTATCAAATCTTCTCGAGATATTTTCGGCTATAACAGGTGATTCGGTTGAGGCCATCGAGGACCGATACAAAGGTAAGGGATATGGCGACTTCAAAAAAGATTTGGCAGCTGCAGTCGTCGAGCATTTAAAGCCTATTCAAGAAAAGCACAACGAGCTTATGAGCGACCCAGCTAAATTAAACGCCATCCTGGAAACAGGTAGGGAAAAGGCAGCCAAAATAGCTGACGAAAAGCTGGATCAAGTCAAGCAAAGCATCGGCCTTATTTAATATATTGTAGATTTTACTACAGATTTTTCTCGAAGACTGTTGACATTTTTATACTACTTATGCTAATATGAGGGCAATCAAACAAACAAGGTTTGATTTACCTTGAAAAACACAAACCTCAATAAAGAAACTCGCAATTACACCACTAGGGAGGCGGTCCAAACGTCTATCCCTCCGTAGAGGATGGTGGGACCAGCCCGGACTTAGAAGTATCCCCCTTACTTTCTAAATCCGGACTTGTCCTACTGTTCTAGAAGTGTCATGCAATTAGCACTTCGATGGAATCTGGGGTAGGTCCTGGTCGCGACCATGAGTCGTGGTCAGAAACTACCTCAGATACCGTACCAACGGTAGTGATTGCACCTGCTACTGCGAAAGCAGTACTCGGAATCTTTGCACCACCGGTGTAAGGACTCTATTCCGGGGCGACAGGCGCCAACTAAGTAATATACAATGGGCGATTCCTAGTTGCCCCGGCACGCTGAAATTATCTCGTATCGGGTTGTTGTAGTATTCGATACATCTATTATCAATAAAAACGTCTGGATCCCGGCCAGGCGTTTTTATTTATTTGAAGCATAAGCCATAATTTGACATACTTATATCAAGAAACGAGGTATTTGTGGCTAGAGGATATGTCGCCAAGACATCAACCATATCAATAGTTGCTGGTGTAATGTGCTTACTTGCTTTGGTAGCAACAAACCCAGCTTCCGTTGGGCCGATAGGGGTGACTCTATGGTTCTTAGTGCTCTTAGCTGCTCTGAGTTCGTTCGCCGCACTTATCTGCTTCCTTGTTGCTAACGCATTCACTCAAAAGCAAGCTAGCAAGCCTGCAGCTTGGAGAAGGGGCTTCTTTATAGGTGGCTACATTACCGTTCTACTAGCTTTGAGCTCCTTACAGCAGCTCAATTTTAGGGACGGGATACTCCTGGCGCTGCTACTCATTCTAGCTGAGTTCTATATGGTGATGAGAAAATGAGTAATCTAGATATCAAGCAAGCTCTTCTAGAAATTGAAGGGGCAGCCTCAACGCAGGAAATCAATAACCTGCGGGTGAAATATCTTGGTCGCAATGGAGTTATCACTCAGAGGCTTAGAGCAATTGGCGAGCTACCGGAAAAGGAACGAAAAACGGCTGGGGCAGAAGCTAATAAGCAACGCATTCAAATTGAAGACGCAATTAGTAACTCGTTGAGTAAAGTACAACGCCTACAGATTGAAAAAGATTTAAAAAACATTAACGTTGATGTTACAGCCCCCGTTAAACTCCCGCTAGAGTGGGGGCATCATCATCCGGTTAATACTGTGATTGACGATATCGTTAAGGTCTTCTGGCAGATGGGCTACGAAGTAGTAGATGGTCCGGAAGTCGAGACCGAGTGGTACAACTTCGACGCTTTGCTGGTTGGTAAAGATCATCCGGCTCGCGACATGCAGGACACCTTCTATCTCGAAGAGGGTAATCTTCCTCGAACTCATACCTCAAACATGCAGATACGTCATATGGAGAAAAATAAGCCGCCGATTAGAATCATCTCGGTCGGGAAGGTTTACCGAAATGAGGATGAGGATGCGAGGCACGTTTGGATGTTCAACCAGATTGAGGGGCTAGTTGTTGATGAGAATATTACACTGGCCGACCTCAAAGGAACGTTGCTAGCCATGATGCAGGGAGTCCTCGGGCCCGATACAAAGCTCAGGTTAAGACCTAGCTTCTTCCCATATGTTGAACCGGGTGTCGAGATGGATGCTAGCTGCGTTATCTGCAAGGGTAGTGGTATCAATAATAACCAGGAGTGTAAAACCTGTTCGGGGACTGGTTGGCTCGAAATCGGAGGGGCAGGGATGGTCCATCCTCAAGTGTTGGTAAATGTTGATATAGATCCAAAGAAGTATTCCGGATTCGCCTTCGGCTTTGGTGCCGAGCGAATCGCTATGATCAAGCACGACGTAGGTGATCTTAGGGAGTTCTGGCGACCCAATCTAAAATTCCTGGAGCAGTTCTAATGAAGGTATCGGTTGAATGGATTAACCACTTCCTAGAGAAGAAGCTAACTGCTAAGCAGATGGCTGATGCTATGGAACTTGCTGCAATTGAGGTTGAGGAAATTGTTGAATCAAGCAACTTCGATCCAAAGATTGTTGTCGGTGAGGTTCTCGAGGTTACGGAGCATCCTAACGCCGACAAGCTAAGACTTGCTACAGTCGATGTAGGAAACTCAACAGTATTAGAAATAGTTTGTGGCGCCCCTAATCTAGAGCCAGGGCAGAAAGTGCCTGTTGCTAGGATAGGGGCAAAACTTCCGAACGGCTTTGAGATCAAGAAATCTAAAATCCGTGGTGTGAACTCAAACGGAATGATCTGTAGTGAGGCAGAGCTAGAGATTAGCGATGATCATGAAGGAATTATGGTTCTTCCAGAAAAAGCCAAGATTGGAAGTAAACTCGTTGATTTAATTACATCGGGCGAGGTTATTGATGTTAAGACACCTGCTAATAGATGGGATCTCAACAGTGTGATCGGAATTGCAAGGGAAGTTGCATCGCAATCCGCTCAAAAGTTGACTCATGATTACCCGGAACAAAAATATAACTCAGGCAATGATTTTGAAGCATCAGTAGAATCAAAAGATATTGCTCCCAGCTATGTCCTGGCCCGGCTAAAAGTTGATCTTGGTAAGCCATCTCCAGCTTGGTTGACGAGTAGGCTCAAGGATTCCGGGATAAGGCCGATTAGTGTTGTGGTCGACATTACAAACTACATCATGCTTGAGTACGGACAGCCCCTGCATGCATTCGATGCCTCTAAGATTGATGGAGCCATTAGAGTTAGAAGGGCAGTTCAAGGGGAGAAGCTCACCACTCTAGACGGGGTTGCACGAAAGCTTACTCCAGAAGACATCGTGATTGCAGATCAATCAAAAGTGGTTGGATACGCTGGTGTTATGGGTGGGGAGAATTCGGAGATTGATGAAAATACATCGGAAATCTTCCTCGAGGCAGCTAGCTTCCACGCGGCCAGTCTTCGAAAAACCGCCATTCGAAATGGCCTCCGTACTGATGCTTCAGCTAGATTCGAGCGAGGTCTCCCTAACAACCTACAGCTGATTGCCCTGGGTGGATCTGGTGGAAGTAATAAAGGTGCGATTGATCTATTGGTTGAGCTTGCCGGTGGAGAGTTGCTCGGTGTGAAGACAATCTCGAAACCCGACCCAGTTACCCAAATAACTGCAGATAGTAGTCGAATAAGCCGTCTTTTGGGAATAGAGTTGAGTTCTCAGAAAGTCTCTAAAGAGCTGCAGAAACTTAGTTTTGTTGCGCAAGCAGGATCCTCGAGCGAAGTTCGAGTTCAGGTTCCTTGGTGGAGAAGCGATGTTACCATGGAGGCCGATATTGCAGAAGAGGTAATAAAGCTCGTAGGCTATGAGGCCCTACCTTCAACAATCCCGAGTTGGCGACCAAGAAGGATCAATTTTGATAGTCACTGGAGCAAGATATGGCAAATGAAATCTGTTCTGATGTCACTTGGCCTTTTTGAGGTTTCGACCTACTCCTTCATAAGCCCTCAACACATTGAAGATGTGGGCTGGGATCTTGAAGGGCACCTAAAGCTCAAGAACCCATTGTCTAGCGAGCAGGCATATCTAAGAAGCTCAATGTTCCCGAGTTTGCTCTCGACAGCGGCAAAAAATAGGAATTACTCCAAGAACTACGGCATGTTTGAGCTTTCAAAGCTGTTCCATAAAACACAGAAGGGGCAGCTCCCACACGAGTCGCCCTACCTAGGGATCATAATGGTTCGGGAGAAAGATGCCTATAGAAGAATAAAGGCAGCTATTGATAGACTGGCAACCGACTTCAATGTCGATTTACAGGTTGAGCCATTCGTTTTTGACCCCAAGATTGCTCACCCATCGCGCGCCGCCGAGATTGTGATCAACGGTGAGCGAAGAGGAATTATTGGTCAGTTGCATCCTGAGCTGACTGCTAAGAATAAAATCAACGGCGAGGTTGGGTATCTGGAGCTTGATTGGGAAGCATTTGTTGGCGCCAGCAAACCAAAGACCTCACATGCATTGAGTCGCTTTCCAGAGATAAGTCGAGATATATCAGTTGAGCTTGATGCGGCAATCCCATGGGTTGAGGTGGCAAGAGAGTTAAGCGATTACAAAGTGGAGTTCATTAGCGACTACTACGGCAAGGGCGTTTCAAAAAATAAGAAGTCGCTAACTTTGAGGCTAACCTTTGGTTCAAATGAGCGTACTCTTACAGATAAAGAAGCTGATAAATTGGCTCAAAAGGCTATTGAAACCCTAAAGAACAAGTTTGGTGCTCAACTGCGATAAATAGGACTAGCCAAGTAAAAAACATAAGCGTTATAATAAGCCTGTAAGTATGGAGCCGCATTGCAGGCTTACGAACCAGAGAAACAACCGATCCCTCAAGTGGAACCCGTTTATAGAGCGGATGTTTTTGGTGATCCCGTCCCGCGATGGAGAAGAGCGGCTTTTGCCTCGCTTGGATTATTGCTTGTTGTCGTCAGCGTTTCTCAAATATTGATTAGCTCAATATACGCCGGCAAGTCTTATCCGGGAGTCTCTGTTGCTGGGCAAGAGATAGGTGGTCTCACCCGAGAGCAGGCTAAGCAGCAACTTCAATCTAAGATTGATGGCTACAAGGTCACTATTAAGGTTGAAAACAAGAGCTACACTTCTACACCCGAAGAAGCTGGGATCAGCTATGATCTTAACTCAACCCTTGATGATGCTTTCGTTCAGGGCAAAAAGCATTGGCTAGCAGCGGTCGGTCTTTACAATACTCTCAACTCAAAAGGTATTAATTACTCATATAAGGTTGATATCGACAAGAAGAAGGCTTTCGTCGACAAAATAGTTGCCGAGACTGGGAAGGCTCCGGTTGATGCAACTGTTGTTATTGAAAATGGAGAGCCTAAAGTCCAGAACGATGTAAATGGCGTAGGTCTTAGCGCCTCTCAGGTTGAGGGAGCACTCTTTGACCGAGTATCAACCGTAGATCCTGATCCGGTTGCCTTGACGCAAAGCTCGCAGCCCGCCCGAATTAAGGCAAAAGATGTCGTCCCTGCCGTTCAGGAAACGAAGACTCTGCTATCAACGCCGGTTACAATCACTTATCAGGGCAAGGTTTTTCAACCAAGTGCTGGCGAGATGAGTAACTGGTATGTTTTTGAGAAAACCAGTCCGGGTGAACCCGCGGGTGTAAAGCCCAAGGTCAATGCAGACGGCATTAAGAACTATTTGCAGAAAGTGGCGGTTCAAATCAATGTCAATCCGGTAAATAAGAAGGTGAAGATAGAAAATGGGGTTACTTCGGTTGAACGAGAGGGAGCCGAGGGGCTAGCTCTTGATCAGGATACACTTTCTAACCAAATTGCCTCTGCCGTTGGCCAGAAGAAGTCGTTTACTGGCGAAGCTCCCACAGTGAAGCTAGGTTTTAAGACCGAGACCAATCGAGTCACTACACTTGCGTACGGAAAATACATTGAGATAAATCTCTCCAGGCAGTACATGTGGGTTTATCAAGATCAAAAGGTTATCTTTGAGTCGCCGATCACCAGCGGCGCTACCGGAGCCGGTTTCCCGACGGTTCAAGGCTTATTCTCGGTTCTTGCTAAGCAGACCAACCGCAATTTGAACGGCTATGCTATTGGCTACAACTACAATGTGTTCGTCAAATACTGGATGCCATTCTTTGGTAATTACGGCTTGCATGATGCCAGCTGGCGTTCCAGCTTCGGTGGATCAGATTATTACTATGGCGGTTCACATGGGTGCGTCAACATGCCTCTAAACTCTGCAGCTTTCCTTTACGGCTGGGCCGATGTCGGCACGCCCGTTTGGGTCCACTCTTAAGATATAAATAAAGCCATATCATCCTGTTGGAATTCAACCATAAGTGGTATAATTTCCCTAAGATAGGGGACAGATATGGAGCCAACACAAAATCCGAACGTTAATCCAAACGTTCAACCTACACCAGAAAACGGTAATGTGCCTGAGACATTAAGGGCGCCGGGTTCGCCTGAGGCAGCTCCGGTAGCGCCATCAAATCCGCCTGCTGGTAACACACCTGCAGTTCCGGCCGCACCCGTTCAGGTGCCTCAGGGTCAACCTCAGAGCCCTGTTTCTGGAAGCCAGCCGCCCAACAGCAATCCTGTTGCAGGAGCGCCAGCAGTTGCCGGTGATGTAGATGTTATCGAGAAAGAATGGGTGGATCAGGCAAACAAGATCGTAAATCAAACCAAAGAGGATCCTTATGCCGAAGAAGAGGCAGTTGAGGCTCTGCAGGTTGATTACCTCAAGAAGCGTTATGGCCACAATGTAAAAAAACAGGATGAGAAATAGGTAGCAATAGAAGCATGAGGCATCATACGAGGTGAGCGGAATTCTAGGGTTGGTTGCAATATTTGTTGTTGTTGCACTGGTTCTGGGTGTCTTCTCGTTTTTTGCATATCGGCGAGTGCTCAGGAAAGCAAAGGGTATCGAGAGGGGGCTAAAGATGGTCCCATTGTTGATACACTTGCCGCCACCGGCGGATGAGACTGAGCAGCAGACAATGCGTGACGTCCGAGATGTTATGCGCGAGAAGGCATCTCAAGCTCAAACTCTGTATGACCTGATCGCCGGTACTGCTCAGCCTGGTTTAAAGAGCAATTTTTACGGTCAGCGCCACATTGCATTTGAGGTCATTGCCTCGAACGGTTTAGTTCATTTCTTTACTGCCGTTCCGGTTGCTCTTGTAAGTACAGTGGAGCAGGCAATCCAGACCGCATATCCGGGTGCTCGCATAGAAGAGGTTGAGGATCATAATATCTTCAACCCACAAGGGAAGCTTTCGGGTACTGTTGGTGGTGAGCTGGTACTAAAGCAAGAATACTCATATCCAATCGAAACGCTTGATCAAATGGAAAGAGACCCCATCGAGGGTCTGCTCAATGCGTTGATAAAGTTACAACAGGGAGATGGTGCAGCAGTCCAGATTATGCTTCGTCCGGCCAAGCCAAAATGGTCGAATCGCGGTAAGTTTTTGGTTGCCCGCAAGCGCCGGCAAAGACAGGGGACACTCGATATCAACCCCGCCGACATTGCCAAGGCAGCGTACAAGTCTCCTGATGAATGGCATCAAGAATCAGTACAGTATCAACCTAGTAAGCTAGAAGAAACGATGCTCCAGGCAATGGAAGAGAAGATGCGGCATCCAGGGTTCGAAATCTTGATTCGTGTCATTGCTAGCTCTTCAACTTACGATAAGGCTCAGATGATTCTTAGAAACATCATCAACAGCTTTGCTCTTTATGAGGCTCCTGGCTCTAATGGATTCCAGTTTCTAGAGGCGAGAGACATTCAAGGGTTAGTAACGGCATTTATATTTAGGTTCTTCCCGCCGGAAGTGACCAGTAACATCCTCGCCACCAATGAGCTTGCAACATTGTTCCATCTGCCGAATGATCAATTTAATGCCAGTACTGCCGTTGAAAGACAGCTGTCGAAGCAGGTGGATGGTCCGGTTAATCTTCCGTCAACTGGGCTTCTTCTTGGTTACAACATGTACCGAGGAGTTAAAAAAGAGATCCGTTTGAGCGATGAGGACCGTCGGCGCCATATGTACATTATCGGACAAACTGGTACCGGTAAGTCGACAATACTCGAAAACATAGTAGTGCAAGATATGCTGGCTGGTCGCGGGTTGGCCTTTATTGACCCACACGGAGATGCTGCCGAAAAGCTCTTGAAGATGGTCCCTAAAGAGAGGGCAGAGGATGTTGTTTACTTCAACCCAGCCGATATGGAGCATCCACTCGGTATCAACCTGTTTGAATTTGATTCTCCTGAGCAGAAGGACTTCATCATCCAAGAGTCGATAAATATGCTCTACAAGCTTTACGATCCGGATAAAACAGGTATTATCGGCCCCCGATTCGAACATTGGTTTAGGAGTGCCGCTCTAACTCTCATGGCAGATCCCCAAGGGTCGTCATTCATTGAAATTCCTAAGGTGTTTACGGACACCACTTACCTAAAGAACAAGTTCAAATACCTCAGCGACCCAACGGTAATCGACTTTTGGACCAAGGAGATGGGTCAGACGAGTGATTACCACAAGAGTGAGATGCTCGGTTGGTTTGTCAGTAAATTCGGCGCCTTCCAGTCTAATGACATGATGCGTAACATCATTGGCCAGACAGAGTCGGCCTTCAATATCCGCGACATCATGGATCAGAAAAAGATCCTGATTGTTAACCTTAGTAAGGGTTTAACTGGCGAATTGAATTCTAAGCTGCTGGGAATGATCTTTGTGATTAAGATTCAAGCTGCTGCAATGAGTCGATCAAATATTCCGGAGAGCGAGAGGTCGGACTTTAGCTTGATTGTAGATGAGTTCCAGAACTTCTCGACCGATTCCTTTGCAAGCATCTTGAGCGAGGCCAGGAAATATAGATTGAACCTGATTGTAGCCAACCAGTTTATTGGCCAGCTTAGTGAGGAGATTCGCGAGGCTGTCTTCGGCAATATCGGGACCATGATGAGCTACCGCTGTGGCCCAGAGGACGCGGAGTTCTTGGTTAAGCAGTTCCAGCCAATGTTCAACGAGCGTGATCTTATCAATATCCCGAACTTTAATGCGGTTATGAAGCTTCTTATTGGCGGCCTTCCATCGCTTCCATTTAGTATTACCGCTATGCCGCCGTTGGGACAGATGAATGACGAAATGGGTCTGGCAGTAAAACAGTTGAGTGCCGCTAAATTTGGCGTACAGCGTAATCAGGTAGAAGCCGACATATTTGCTCGATTGCAGAATCAGCCTCGACCAGCATTGAATCCTCCTGTGCCTGCTCCCGCACCAGTTGCAGCACCTCAACCGGTTGCCCAAGCTCCAGTGCAATCCGCTCCTCAACCTGCTGCACAATCTCAGGCAGTAGCTTCATCAACGCCACCAACTGTGCAAATCCTTCCACCAAAACCAATCGAAAGTGTTGCTCAACCTACAGAGCCTGTCAGCCAACCTGCAGACGTGGCTCAACCATCTCCAGCCGTTCAGCAGCCAGCAGCGCAGGTAGCAGCGACAGCGCCAATACCTCAAATGCCTGGAGCAGTTCAGACATCTCCGCCAAAGGTTGATACTGTTTCGCCTCAGCCTATATCAGCAGCTATTGCTACACCTAGCCCGGTTGCAACGACGCCACCGGCAAAAACCACGAATACTCCCACTCCCAAAACTGACCTTTCGCTTAACAGCCTCAAGGCTGCTCCACCAGCTGTAAAGACTGCTCCTCAGGCAGAGAGAAGTGCGCCTAAATCGAATAATATAACCGATATTGTTGGCCCAGCAGTTAAGCCAGTTGAGGTTGATAAAGAACCCGTTAATAAACAAGCTA
This sequence comes from uncultured Candidatus Saccharimonadales bacterium, assembly GCA_964632435.1. Taxonomy (GTDB): domain Bacteria; phylum Patescibacteriota; class Saccharimonadia; order UBA4664; family SCTI01; genus CAZWEJ01. The sequence goes on along the minus strand of CAZWEJ010000007.1, from coordinate 11,026 downwards.
GTGAATCAACCGAAAAACCAGTCGCACTGATTGAGGCGCATGAAACAGATGGTCGCACAGATGAAGATCAAAAGATTGAAGCGGTTGCCTCACCGCCACAAACGGCTCCGATAACGACGCCAAATACAATACCTCAAAGCACTCCTCAACCAGCTCCTACGACTCAGAATAAACCCCCTCAATCATCTGATACGGCAAATCTTAATGAGGAGCTTCAGCATGATATCGAGGAATCAATGAAGCTGGTTGCAAAACCTGATGATAGCGCTAAAGAGGTGTCTGCACCGGCAGTAAGTGGTCCCGGGACATCTGATGCCATCGAGGACATCACCGAGAAACTCAACGAAGAGCTAGAAGAGAAGCTAGAGTCAGCATCCCATCCGCTGATAAAGCCAAAAGAGACTCCGATTGTTATAAAGGCACCTCAGCAGTTCGCGGCTCCTGTCGCAAGCCCTGCGCCAGCCCCAATTACTAAACCTGCTGTTAACCCAGCTCAAACCTCTACAAATCCTGTGGCGCAACCGGCGCAACCAAAGGCTACGTCGAACCCTGTACAAACCGCTACCCTCGTAGTTGCGCAAACTCCTCCTGCAGGGAAGACAATGATAGCGACCCATAGAACGCCAAGGATACCCGATGTGAAGCCTGTCAGTCCTGTGCCAACAGAACCAGCCCCAACACCTACTTATGCAGAAAGTGCCGCTCCAAAAGTTGTTGCGCCAGCTCCTGCACCATCTGAGCCAATTGTTGAGTCAGATGTTGCGACACCTCCACCGCCAGCCCCAGGGACTTCATTTGCGCCTGCTTCGCCAATAAAAATGACTCAGCCTGAGCCAGTTGCTCAACAGCCAGAAGCTAAGGCGGACCCAGTTTCAACGGAAGCTGATCAGCAGAAATCAGATCTCAAACCGGGTGAAATCCGAATTGATAAGGACGGGAACGTTATAACCGGATAACGCCGAGTGCCAGATTTAGATCTTGCCACGAAGACGTCTAGCGGACTTCAATATCCCCTCGATGATAAGGCCCAGAATCCCGCCTATAAGTAGAGCGAAAAGTATTTCGGAACCACTCAGGGTAAAACCGTTGACGCGTGCAAAGATGTAGAGAAGTCCGCCTACAATTACTGCAGTTGTAGTTGCGCCTAAGGTCACAGATGGGCGGAAAACTGTTTTACCGAGAGCTTCGCTGGTTGAGTCGACAACCGGTGAATGGATAAACTTGCTGAACTGCCTGGTGGCGGGCTTCATTCGATGCTGCAGGCTTCGCATGGTTTGCTTGTAGTTGATTGAAGGAGTCAGGTAGGCACGATGGCTGTGGCCGCCTTCATTTTTGGTAGTAGTCTCATGTTTAGGCTGGACCGCCTCGGCTTGCTTAAGCATCTCACGAGCTTTCTCGATGCTTTTCTCCTTGTTCTCGGGGCGCTCACCATTGCTTTCAATCGATTTGAGTCTCTCGGCCGCTGCTCGCTCAATCTCGGAATGGCTAGATCTACGATGCTCTACATTCGATAACTTTTCACTCATCGTGGGCCTCCATGATCATGCTTAAGGATTGATAGTTCAAAGATAAGCTGCCTGTTTCGGAAGAACAAGAACGCAACTACTGCTGCGATCAGCATGATAATGAAGGTGCTGCTTCCTGACCCAGTTTGAGGGAGGGCAGCACTCGCAACTTCAACTTGCTTGGCTACAGTAGGAGCGGTTAGGTTTGTGCGAACCAAATCTTTCTCGTAAGTGTTATCTATTTTTAGATCGTAAGATTGTGGATCAGAGACAGCGGCTGGTGTTGCGGGTAATGGGCTCTTAACTCGTGCTGCAAAGTGGACAACTAGGGATGCGTTAGGTGCAATATCCGTTGGTGCCCAGGTGATAACTCCGTCTTTTAAAACTCCATTCTCGGTATCTACAATATCGGCATATTCAAGGATATCTTGAACATTGTCACGGATTACAAATGACTTTTCAGTACCATTACCGCTGTTAGTTACCGAAACCGTATAGGTGATAGTTTCTCCAGCTTCAGCTGTAGCCCCATTGGCGTCCACAGTTGAACCATCCAGCTTAGTTAGGATGCCAGTCTTCCGAGTTGAAATGTTTGGGCTCAGGTTTTCAACCGGGGGAGGAGTTGGAGTAGTTACTGTAGGAGGCGTTACGACTGGCGGTGTCGTAGGTGTTGGTGTGGGCGTAGGAGTGGGCGTCGGAGTGGGTTTCGTTGGGGTTGGTTTAGTTGGCTCGGTCTTTGGTGGGGCAGAAGGGGTGGTATCGGTTATGGCCAAGTTGCCGCAGTTGATCATAATGGCAAAATACTTTCCATCGATCGCTCGGCGACCCTCAATCACTTTATAGGTTATATTGTCTCCCCAGGAGTAAAGCGGCCTAATGTAGTATGTTTTACCATTTATTACTACTTTCTTATCTAGGTTTGAATGGGGGTTACGACCCAGCGACTTGATACTGTGGTTGCTGGAGTTCATTGTGCCGTGCTTAGTATTCTCAATGTCTTTTCGGTAGATGCCATAGTGGTTCATTATTGCTTTAATCTCGCCATTGTTGTCGTAGTAGTGCAACATTGTAGCTTGAGGATGATTTGTGCCACCAATGCCGCCGCGTATGATGTCGTTGGTTGAAGCAGCATTTGCAGGATCTGGGGGAGCGAGAATAGTAGTGACCTGAAGGCCGGCCATTGCGACGGCCATCACAATTGATAGTTGACGGGTAAGCTGCTCACCCTTAAGACGCCTGTAATAGAAGGCGAGTTGAGTCGTAGCAGAAGGGCTTAAGCTGAGGTTGGATACAATACTTCTGAACATAAGTGGGGCACAATCGTACTTATGCTTAATTATGGAGAATCCCAGGAGTAAAAGCAATACGCTTATGCTGTAAAAAACAGTAAAAGTGACGCAAAACGTTGAAAACGCGATATTTCGCGACATAGGGAGTTAATGTAAGCGCCCATGTTTGCATGCAAAATAGCCAAGCGGTATAATAGAGGTAAATGGTGAGGTGACCAGTTCACCTTTTTCTTTTTCAAACGTAGGAGTTTATGTCAGCAAAACCAAATTCTCAGTATGGCGCCGAACAGATTCAAGTTCTTGAGGGCCTCGATCCTGTAAGAAAACGACCAGGTATGTACATTGGTGGGACCGGCAAGGAAGGTCTACATCACATGATATGGGAGGTCATCAACAACTCTATTGATGAGGCTATGGCAGGCTATGGCGATACAGTTGATGTCACCTTGCTCGAAGATGGCGGAGTTAAGGTTACAGATTATGGTCGTGGAATCCCGGTTGAAAAGCACAAGACTACAGGCAAGAGTGCACTAGAAACGGTACTTACGGTTCTTCACGCTGGTGGTAAGTTTGGTGGTGCAGAATCAGGGTATAAGGTTTCAGGCGGTCTTCACGGCGTCGGAAGTAGCGTTGTTAACGCTTTATCGACCAAGCTTATCGCTGAGGTTAGGCGTGATGGTAAGCTCTATCGCCAGGAGTACCAAGTTGGTAAGCCGCTTAGTGAGATCAAAGAAGTAGGAAAGGCGACCGATACCGGGACTTCAATTACATTCTGGCCTGACGCCTCAATCTTCGAAACTACTGATTTCGATTACGACATTATCCTGGACTACCTAAGGCACCAAGCTTACTTAACAAAGGGTATTCACTTAAAGGCGATCAACCAGAAGACTAGCCAGCGCTACGCCTATTACTTTGAGGGTGGCATCAGAAGTTATGTTGAGCACCTAAATAAAGATAAGACAATTGTTAACTCGCCACCATTCTATGTAGATAAGCAGGTAGGAGAGATAGCAGTCGAGATTGCAATCCAGTATTCGGAGAGCTTCACCGAGAATGTTAAAACCTTCGCCAACAACATCACCAACCCTGGTGGCGGTACTCACTTAACTGGTTTTAGATCTGCACTTACTCGAGTTGTAAATGACTACGCTCGTAAGAACAGTCTCCTTAAGGAGAAAGAGGAGAGCCTAACCGGCGAAGATGTTCGAGAAGGGTTGACTGCAGTTATATCCGTAAAACTTCCAGATCCACAATTCGAGGGTCAGACCAAGGATAAGCTAGGTTCACCAGAAGTTCGCGGGGTTGTTGAGCAGGTAATGAATGAGTGGTTCTCATACTATCTAGAAGAAAATCCCAATGAAGGAAAGAAGATTATTGGGAAGGCTACCTTAAGCGCTAGAGCAAGACTTGCGGCCCGTGCAGCTCGCGACACCATTATTCGAAAGGGTGCCCTAGATAGTATGTCGATGGTGGACAAACTGGCAGATTGCCGAACAAAGGACCGCACAAGAAGCGAGCTGTACATCGTTGAGGGCGACTCTGCCGGAGGTTCTGCGAAAGGTGGACGTGACTCAGAGTTCCAGGCCATCCTTCCGCTTCGTGGTAAAATTCTCAACGTTGAACGTGCACGTTTAGACAGAATGTTAGGAAACAATGAGATCAAAAACCTGATAGTCGCAATGGGAACAGGTATAGGTGATCAGTTTGAACTTGCAAAGCTACGCTATGGTCACATTATTATTATGACAGACGCCGATGTTGATGGTGCGCATATCCGCACATTACTCCTGACCTTTTTCTACCGACACATGCCTGAAGTAATCGAGCAGGGCCACTTATATATTGCGCAGCCACCGTTGTTCTTGCTTCCTGTAGGTCGAAAGAAAATTTACGCCTACTCAGATGAAGAGAGAGATGCGATCATTGATCGGCTGATTGAAGAGCGCACTGGCAAGAAGAAGGTGGGCACAGAAGAGGAGGTTGTAGAGCCAGTTGCAGTTGAGGAACCTGAGCCAGAGACGGATGAGGCTGAGTCGGCAACGGCGGACACTGAGCCAGCAGAAGGAGCCGAGGAAGACTCGCCTGTAACCGAGGAGGAGCGCAATCGACTCAAGAATGCAGGCATTACAGGTAATATTCAGCGCTATAAAGGTCTTGGTGAAATGAACGCTGATCAGCTCTGGGAGACGACTATGAATCCCGAGAACCGAGTCTTGCTTCAGGTAACTATTGATGATGCCGAGAAGGCCGATGCCATTTTCAATAAGCTGATGGGTGAGGAGGTTCTTCTACGCAAGAACTTCATCCAGACTCATGCACGCGAAGTAGTTGATATTGATATTTAAGGTAATTAGATGAATCCAGAAGATAACCAAACACCAGAAGAAAAGATTACCCCAGAAGAAGCAGCTGAGGCGGTAGAGAACGCTCAAAAGCATATTGCGAGCGGCAACATCAAGTTCCAATCTCTCGAAACGGAGATGGAGACTAGTTACCTCAACTACGCCATGTCGGTTATTGTATCGAGGGCTTTGCCAGACGTACGCGACGGTTTGAAGCCGGTTCATCGCCGCATTCTTTATGTAATGAACAGTATGGGCTTGAGGCACACTGCTAAGTATCGTAAGAGTGCCGCAGTTGTTGGTGACGTTATGGGTACATTCCACCCTCATGGTGACTCTGCCATTTATGATGCTATGGTTCGTTTGGCGCAAGATTTCTCGATGCGCTATCCACTCGTCGATGGGCAGGGTAACTTTGGTTCGATGGACGGCGATCCCCCGGCCGCTATGCGTTATACCGAAGCAAGAATGACCCGTATTGCCGGAGAGATGCTCTTCGATATCGAAAAGAACACCGTTGATTTTCGACCAAACTACGACGGCTCAACCAAGGAGCCAACAGTTTTACCTGCCAAGATTCCTAATCTATTGCTCAACGGGCAAATGGGAATCGCCGTTGGTATGGCAACAAATATCCCTCCTCACAACCTAGGAGAACTTGTTGATGGAGTCATTCACTTAATCGATAACCCTGATGCACCGCTTGAAGAGCTAATGAAGTACATCAAGGGGCCAGATTTCCCAACCGGCGGAGTCATTTATGGCAATAATTCCATCATGCAGGCGTATGGTACAGGTAAAGGCTCCATAGTTATACGAGCTGTCGCCGAGATTGAGGAAGACAAGAAGGGTAATCAACAGATTGTTATTACCGAGATTCCTTTCCAGGTTAACAAGTCTACTCTCGTTACAAAGATTGCCGAGCTCGTAAAAGAAAAGCGAATCGTTGGTATTAGCGACCTTCGTGACGAGTCCAACCGGCATGGTGTGCGCGTTGTCGTAGAACTCAAAAAAGACAGCTACCCTAAGAAGATCCTGAACCAGCTCTATAAGATGACGCCAATGCAGAGCGCCTTCCACGTCAATATGTTGGCACTTGTTGATGGTATACAGCCTCGAGTAATGACTCTCGAGATGATGCTGCGCGAGTTTACAAAGCACCGCCAGATTGTGGTCCGCCGCCGTACTGAGTTTGAACTTGGTAAGGCTAAAGAGCGTGCTCACATTCTTGAAGGGCTCAAGATCGCACTCGACCATATTGATGAGGTCATCAAAACTATCCGCGCCAGCAAGACATCAGAAGAGGCGGAGGTTAATTTAATCAAGAAATTTAAGCTTACTAGTGTTCAGGCAAAAGCCATCTTGGCGATGCAGCTACGACGCCTTACAGGTCTTGAGCGACAGGTTATTGAAGATGAGTTGGCTGCATTACTCAAGCTGATTGCAGAGCTCGAGAAGATTCTTGCCGACGAGAATGAGATTCTACGCATTATTAAGGAAGAGCTGACCGAGCTTAAAGAAAAGTATGGTGATGATCGCCGAACAAAGATCGTCGCTCAAGAGCTTGGTAAGTTTAGTGAGGAAGAGTTAGTCCCTAACGAGCAGGTAATCGTGACCTTAACTCAGGGTAACTACATCAAGCGAATCGCTGCTAACACCTACAAGAGCCAAGGGCGCGGCGGCAAGGGTATTATGGGTATGACAACCAAGGAAGAAGATGTGGTTGAGCATCTAGTTCTAACTCAGAATCACGACTTTATACTATTCTTCACTAATAAGGGCCGTGTCTTCCGCCTCAAGGTTTATGAAATTCCGGCTGCAAGTCGTACCGCCAAGGGTCAAGCAATAGTTAACCTTTTGCAGCTTGGACCTGATGAGGTTGTAACCTCGCTTAACACCTTTAGCAAGGATACGGCCGGTAAGTATCTATTCATGACGACCAAGAATGGAACCGTTAAAAAGACTGCCCTCACAGATTACGCCAATGTTCGTACTAATGGGCTGATAGCGATCAAGCTTGATGCGGGTGACGAGCTGAAGTGGGTTAAGCAGACTAGCGGCAGTGATGAAATCGTAATTTCTACCATGCTTGCCCAGGCGATCCGATTTAAAGAGACTGATGTGCGGCCAATGGGGCGCGCAACAAGAGGCGTAAGGGGCGTCCGGCTGCGTTCAGGTGACACGGTTGTTGGTATGGATGTTGTATCGCCGGAAACCCAGCTACTGGTTGTTATGGAGAATGGCTACGGCAAGCGAACCAAGGTTGAGCAGTTCGCCACGCACGCTCGTGGAGGAGTAGGAATCAAAGCCGGTGTCGTAACCGACAAGACTGGTAAGACGGTCGATGTCCGCGCTATCGAAAGTGTTGATGATGACCTTGTAATCGTATCTACAAATGGGCAGGTAATTAGGTTGCCTCTAAAAGAGATCTCCCTTATTGGACGAGCAACACAGGGCGTTCGAATTATGAGAATGAAGGAAGGCGATAAAGTCGCATCGGTTGCATTGATCGGTGAGGCAAAGCTTGAGGAGGAGATTGCCTCAGAGTCTCAAGAAAATACTGACGTCCCCGAAGGGAACCAGAAGCCTCAAAAGAAAAGTTCAAAAAAAGCTTCATAAGACGAACTCGTTGACATTTCTACAATAAGCATAAGTTATTTATGACTTACCAAAGCCATAAAAACATAACCAATATTTCAAACTTTTTGGACCATCTAACAATTAAATAGTGTTCCAACTTGGCTTTTTATTGTGGTAATTGATCGTGTTCTTGCACCCCTAGACCTATATTCTTACCTAAACAGGAGGGTGTATTGGGTAAAAGGGCGAAGCAGTTTATTGGTGCAATTGCACTGACCGCTACCGTTGGGTCGGGTGCGGCTTTAGCTGATTCATCGGTTGTGACTACATCCATTTCTTATACCAGCGGAGAAGAAGTTACTAGCAACTCAATTGAGTCATCATCTATATCATCCAGCAATAATACTTCCGTTCAGAAAGCTACCGCTGAGACGAGTAAGGTTGAAGCTATACCTAACCAAAATGCTTCTACAGAATTATCCTCAAGCCACGACAAAAGCTCTAAGAGCATTTCAACAAATAGGTCTTCTGTTTCAGCCGACATTAGCCAATCTGCCAAAGTAGATATAAAAGACAATCATGCTGATTCAGCCCAAAATGTAGTCCCATATAATCAAGATAAAGCTAGTCAGTATACCTGGACCTCTTACCCCGACAATGCATTACAAGCCCAGGGTAATTATCAAGGTGTGCCGCCATATATTCAGTCTCCTGGGGAGCCTGTTTCGAATCCAAGCAGTCCTGCAAAATCGGATCCACTTGGTGGGATAATCGACGAGCTCAACTTTCTTTCCGAGACAATTGTTCCGTTGCCATTTGTGCTTACATACGGGGGAGCTTTGCCTGTCTTCGCTTTTGCTACATCAGCACTATTGTTTTCACTCTTAGTTCTAATTTTGATAGGTTCTCGTAGGCATATATCTTCAATATATACCGACCTACTTCGTTATTCCGGTTTCGTCCATGCTCCACGCAGTGATGCGTCGAGGGCACATTACTTCGCCACTCCACTGAAATGGGTTTTATCGTCTGCTCCTGCGTGAGTTCGAAGGTAAAACCTATTTTAGTGGGTGCGAAATTCTAATAACGCTATAAGAAAGGAGGTGAAGGATGAATGGGAGTTAAAGAAATAGCAAGAGCAGCTGTAATTGCAGGTTCAATGAGTTTGGTTGGAGCAGGGGCAGCGTTTGCAGATGACGCATCTATAAATGAGACCGGTCCTGACTCAAACAACACCGTAAATGTTAGCTACAGCAGCAATACGAATGTAAGCAACCAAAACACGGTAACGGTAACCAATAACAATCAGCAGACTGCAACAACCGGTAATGCGTATGTTAAAAACAACACAACAGGTGGAGATGCGGTTAGCGGAAACGCGACCAATTCAAACAGTACATCAACAACTATCGAAATAGGCAACCAAGCTCAAGCGGGCGGAAACGGTAATGGATCTGGCGGCGGCCAAGGGAGTGGCGGCGGCGCTGGCTCCGGTAGCGGCGGCCAAGGTGGCGGTGTTGGTGGCGCAGGAGGTCTGGGTAGCGGCACCACATCATCAGGTGGGCTAGGTGGCGGACTCGCGCTAGGTGGGCTAGGTGGCGGAGCATCCACATTGCCAGAGGTCGGATGTTCGACAATATGTGATGTTAGCGCACTACGAGCTGGTTACAGCGACGATGTAGCTAAAGCCACAGAACAAGCTAAGGGCATTTCTGCGGGGTTGCTAGCATTAGCAGCGATATTAAGTCTTGCAGGAGCGGGAGGCAGTGCGCTTTTTGCACGCAAGCAAGCATAGGGGGGTAAAAATGGCAGTTCCAATTAAGAAAACAGCAATAGCAGTTGGGGTAGTAATGGTTTCCGGTGGTGCGCTAATCACCCTTGCACACGACCAAACACCATTTACTCATTCTAACGGTGATGAAAGGGGGCAGCAGAGTAGCTCTGACGTTCAGGGTGTTGTGGAGAATCCACCTGTGGACGTAGAGATTAATGGCCAGCAAGTCCCAGTTCAACCTGGAACCACCAGCTTTGACACAGATACGGGTAAAGCCACTATCAACGCTTCTAACGATAGAGTTGAGGTAAATCACCAATCATCTTCAAATACCCCTGGAAACGTTGATGTAAACATAAAGACTGAAAGTCATGGTAACTCAAACACGAGCACCCGATACAGGTCTTCAACGAGGAACTCCACAGAGAGTTCAGCGTCTTCCAGTGTTGAAATTACAACCAAGGGAGATAGCAAGGTCAGGATAGAAGAATAAATAATAAGGAGCATAGGATGGAAAAAGTACTTAAGTATGCGTCAATCGGATTAGCATCTCTAGGAATAGGCCTAGGCGTTGCAGCAGCAGATAGCGCCGACATTGGCACTACAGGACCAGATTCGACAAATAAGGTCGAGATTAGTAGGCACAACGACTTGGACATCGATAATAACAACGATGTAAGTGTAAATAATAATAACGACCAAGAAGCACGCACTGGCGACGCAAAGGTTTATGACAACACAACCGGCGGCGGTGCAGGAAGTGGCGATGCCGAGAATTACAACGAGACCTCAACCGATGTAAGTATTACCAATTCTGGAGCCGGATCATGGGGGCAGATGTGGGGCAACAACGGCAACGCTAGTGCATCCATTGATACCACTGGACCAGATAGCTACAACAGCATCAAGTTCAACTATCATTCAAGCGTTGATGTTAACAACGACAATGACGTCCACGTTAACAACAACAACGATCAGTATGCGAGGAGTGGCAACGCAACTGTTCAGCACAACACCTCAGGTGGAAGTGCAACAAGCGGTGATGCTATGAACACAAATAGCACATCAACTTCGGTCAACATTAGCAACTAAGCTACTGGACTGAAACGGGAGAGCCAAGCTCTCCCCGCAATTATAGGAATGAGGCAACTAAACTAATTTGTGAGGTACAGAGATGTTGGAATCAATAGAAAGAAAACGCTGGGAAAGAGTAATATATTCCGTTGTTGCGGGGGCTTTAATTCTGGGGCAGTCCTCAGGTATTGCATTGGCGGCAGAAGGTGAAGAGGCGCCACCGCAATCGGTTGAGCAGACAGCTCAGGCTCAGGCTACAGTTGAGCCTGTCGCCCCGGTTGCCACGGAGCCATTGGTTGAGCCAACTGTTGCGGCTCCACCCGCTATCTCTAATTCGGAGCCTACGAGCACCCAGGGACCAACATCGACTCCCGGGCCTACTGGGCCAACCGGACCAACATCAACCCCAGGACCAACATCTCCAACAGGTAAAATACCGACCTACGCTTTTGACGATGC
>CAZWEJ010000006.1:0-41694 GCA_964632435.1 uncultured Candidatus Saccharimonadales bacterium | reverse complement strand
GTCAAAGGCTTAAATAAAATACCCTACCTAGAAGAAGGCGCGAGACAAGCGCCTTTTTCGTTTATTTGAAGCCTAAATTTGTTATGATTAAGTACATGGGAGTTGATATCACCAAACTTTTCTATATCTTATTGCAAGGCCTCGGGATACTTGGGGTAGCATTGATACTCAACATTATTGCTACAAAGCTTGGCATAAAAACTTGGTATGGATTTGTAGAGCAGCCTTCAAACACCAACCTAGTATCAATTCTTTGGCTTTTCTTGATATACCCATTTGCGCTTGGAGCCACAGCCTATTTAATAGGGAAAATTCTGTACAGATAGATGGAACCATTCAATTTTATTCTGCATATAGACGAATACCTTAGAAGCATCATCGAGCAGATGGGCGGATGGAGCTACATCATCCTTTTTATAATCGTCTTTTGCGAAACGGGGCTGGTTGTCACGCCTTTTCTACCAGGAGATTCTCTTTTATTCGCAGCCGGCACGTTGGCTGCCGCCGGTTTGCTTGATATCCGTCTTACAATCCTCACACTTCTGGTTGCAGCAATTGCAGGAGATTCAGTAAATTATTGGGCTGGTCATAAAGTTGGGCCAAAAGCTTTCTCAAAGAAGAACTCAAAGGTATTCAACCCGGCATATTTAAAGAAGACTCAAGATTTTTACGACAAGCATGGAGGGAAAACCATAATCCTGGCCAGATTCGTCCCTATAGTCAGGACTTTTGCTCCTTTCGTCGCCGGGGTGGGCAAGATGAAGTACAAGGTATTTATTACATACAACATTATTGGGGCAATACTGTGGGTACTTAGCATTACGCTAGCTGGCTACTTCTTTGGATCTATTCCAGTAGTAAAAAATAATTTTGAAATTATCGTTTTTGCCATCATTTTCATATCCATTTTGCCACCCATTTTTGAGTACGCGAGGCACAAAAACTATCGAGTGCCGCGTCCTAGCTTAAATGCCATAAAAAGGGTTTTCAAGAGAGAAAATATTGGTGACAAGTAGGGGAAGCCGAATACTAACTTTAGACTTGATGAGGGGTTATTTGCTCCTAGTAATACTTGTCGACCACTTAGCAAAGTTCCCAGGGTTTTTTGAGATATTCACCGGCAAAGGTTGGTTATGGGTTTCGGCCGCAGAGGGGTTCTTTTTGATATCCGGAATTATGGTCGGTTTACTTCGAGGCAGACAGGCAAAAGAAAAGGGCATGAATTTCGTAACTAGAAAGATACTTAAGAGATCTGGCGAGCTGTATGTTTGGGGAGCAGCCTTAACAATTTTATTTACGGTGGTTGGATGGGCGGTAATTACAAATCCTGGCCTTAAGGACGGTATTGCTACTTTTTCTTTTGGCGAGGTAATCTGGAGAACTCTGACTCTTCAATACATTTATGGCTGGGCGGATTTTTTGGTTTACTACGCAGTATTCATGGCATTCTCTCCTATAGCCCTATGGCTTTTGGTTAAGAAAAAGGGGTGGCTGGTACTAGCGGGCTCTATTGCTGTATGGATGTTTAGAGAACAAACAGTTTTTGCCGCATTACAAATCTTGTTCTTTACGGGGATCGTTGCCGGTTATTATTTACCGAGGCTTCAGGAGAAATGGAGAAGTCTCTCCATAGCGGCACGAGGGTATGCAAAAGGCGCCTTATACTCGGTTACAGCGATATCCGCGATTCTTAGTGTCGGCGTTGTTCATGGCCGAGAGTGGCTGGGGCATCTGAATTTGAGCAGCTCAGTAATATATTCCTTTTTCAATTTAGTAAACCAATACACCGCCGATTTGTTTGACAAGTGGACAATGGATCCCGGAAGAGTGGTGCTTTCACTTGTTTGGTTTACTGCAATCTATTTTCTCTTTAGGGCTAACGAACAAAGAATATTGAAGTACTTCGGCTGGCTATTACTGCCTTTGGGACAAAACAGCCTACAAGTGTACATCGCCCAAAGCTTTATTGTATTCGCTGCCTGGCTCATATGGCCCTACTCACAGGGTTTTATTATGAACGTTGTGCTCAATGTGCTTTGTATCGGTGTACTCGCGGACATAATCTATGTTTACACCCACGGACGTCAACCAGGGTACCCGCCTGGGAGATACCTTAAAGATAGAATATTTAATTCTAGGTTAAGGACTAATCGTTAGCTAAATGATACGATTAATGTATGCCTAAAGCCGAAATTCATAATATTAAGATTAAGCATCTTCGTCCATTAAGAGAGCAGTTCATTAAAGCTGCCCATTCAAGCTTCTCGTATTTGCCGAATAACGAGCTTGATCGTGTGATAAAAGATAATAACCTTTTGCATCTAGGAGTTTCTTGGGCGCACCCCAGACGTATTATGCTTGGTCTATCGAAGCGTAAGCAGCTTTGCGGGTATGCTATTGGAAGCTTCGATAAAAGAGGTACAGCTAGCTTATTCTGGTTATATATTGACCCAGATCTAAGGGGCCGTGGCGAAGGGCATTTGCTTCTCACGAGCTTTATTAACACGGTTGCTAGCAAGGGTTGCCGAAAATTAACTCTTTCGACTCACACGCATCAAGACTACTACAAAAAACATGGCCTTGAATCCATTAAGAGGGAAGTGCTCCACGGCGTCCCAATGGATATAATGAGATTAAAGATCTATGGCTAAGAGAAGAAAAATGCGATTACGTATATGGTGGCTCATTGCCATAGCAGTAATTATTGCTGCCGTTGCTCTCTGGATGGAGCGAGATTCATCAAAAATCGAGGGCATAGTTAGAAATAACGCGCCTCAACAGAATAAGTACCCTGACGCTGGCGACATTGTTGAGGTAGTATCAACTCAATCATTTACAGCCGAACAAGCTGCAGCTATTTCTAAACAGAATTATGGTCAGTCAGCTCCTGCGCCAAAGTCGGGAGTAACTAAAGCCTTAATTAAATACACATCTTATGATGAAGACGGCGACAAAATTGTCGTGTTTGGCCGAGCTTATGTGCCTCAAAATGGTAGTAAGTTGCCAATAATGGGGTTTGCGCCAGGAACGACAGGCATTGGCGATCAGTGTGCGGCCAGTTTAGAGCAACCTCAAGTAAAGAACTGGGCAAATTATGAGTCTCATATGATGACTTATGCTGGGCAGGGTTATGCCACATTTATTACCGATTATGAGGGTATGAGAGACCCGACCAGGATACACCACTACATGGACGGTCAACTTGAAGGAAGGGCTGTAATTGACGGCGTAAGAGCTCTGGAAAACTGGAACCCTGTAAAAAACCGCTTAGACGATAACAACGTATTTTTAGCAGGTTTCTCACAGGGAGGACACGCAGTAATGTGGGCTGACAAGATATCGCCGGAGTATGCCCCAAATGTGAAAATAAAAGGAGTTGTCGGCTTTGGGCCAGTCAGCGACGTTGAACGCACGCTTACAGACGTTACAAAAGGAGCTAATATCAACTGGTTTGGCCCATTCGTACTCACAAGCTACCAGGATATCTACAATGAGCAGTACCCCATAGACCAAATTCTAACTTCTAGGTGGGCTCCAAATTTTGAAGCTGAGGCTCAAGCGCACTGTATAGATAATTTAATCGCTCACTTTGGGAAAACACCTCCAGGAGTTTATACTCCAGAATTTATCGCAGATATGAGCGATGGCAAGATAGATAGCCCGCAATATGCAGATTTAGCACGTGATTTAAGATTAAACGCTGTAGGAGATCAAAAAACCACTAGCGCTAAACGAATTATTCAAGGAGGGCAAGATAACGTTATTCTCCCATCTCAACAAGACCCTGCTTTCAAGAAGATTTGTGCAAATACTAAAGGACCAGCCGAATTAAAGATCTATCCCGCCGCGACTCATTACAATGTTATGGTTCAAGCATTTTTTGATAACCTGGGGTGGATGGAATCCCTTAGGGCTGGCAAAGCGGTCCAAAATGCCTGCAGATAACACTCGAAGAAAAAATGTTGACAGACTTACACATAATGCTTATGCTAGGATCAAGTAATTAAATAGGTGAGCATTCACATGCATAAAAACATATTAAGAAAGCAAGGCGGTTTTACGCTCCTCGAGCTATTGATCGTCATCGTGATCATCGGTATTTTGGCCGTTTTGATCGTACCTAACCTAATCAGCGGCCCTCAGAGGGCTCGCGACTCACAGAGAAAGTCTGATCTTAGAAACATCAAGACAGCTCTTGAGACCTACTACAACGATAACAACACCTACCCAGACTCCAGTGGATGGGAAGCAGATCTTGAGGCAAATGGTGCCTACATCAAGGATGTACCAGAAGATCCAAAGTCAAAAGCAGCTTACGCATACACACCTAGCTGTACTGGTGCAGTTTGTGACTCTTACACAATCTCCGCAACCTTGGAGAATTCAAGAGATCCAGAAGCCACCAACGGTACCTACACCGTATCATCGGCAAACTAAGAAAGCCTATTTATCAAAACTCCCCGGTTCGCCGGGGTTTTTTGATGTCGTCAAAAAGTCTAACGACAACTTTTGCACAAAAGTGTACATTTCCATTTATAACTAAGGGGGTGATATGGATCCTGATGTATCAAGGCAGCAAGCCGACTTAATTGAAAAAGCAAATGAGGCCAATGACCCAGAACTCAAACAGATTGCAAAAGATGTCAGGAATGAGGCCAGGAGCGAATCTGTCGAGCAGCAAAGAGAGGCCGCCGAAGAAGAAGAACAGGACCGAGAAGAGATGAATAAGCAAAGATACGAGGATGAAGAATAGTTAATTTAGTTCGCGTACAATGGATGTATGCTAAAGAAGTTCGGCATACTGTTTGCGATAATTATATTGTTCTTTCTTGGAGCATCAATCAGCAATACCGGCCAGCTAGACTCCCCGAAAGAGGATATCAAACCTGGCCTTTACCACGTTGAAGATATCAGCGATGGGGACACAATAAAGGTGAAGATTGCTGGAAAAACCGAGACTATACGTCTGATTGGCATCGATACACCGGAAACTAAAGACCCCAGAACGGGAGTGCAATGTTTTGGCAAGATTGCCAGTGAAAAAATGGCTCACCTAGTAAAAGACAGATGGGTGAGGCTAGAAGCAGACACTCAATCTGATGATCGTGATCGGTATGGAAGACTGCTTCGCTATGTATACCTAGAAGATGGAACCTTTATCAATCAAAAAATGGTTGAGGAAGGGTATGCCTTCGCCTACACACTTTACCCGAACGATAAGCTAGAGAAGTTTAGAGACTGTGAGCGATTAGCCCGCGAAAACAATCGCGGCTTGTGGTCGGGTTGTAGCGTTAACGAAACCAAGCAGAAGAAACAAACAAATCTTGAGGCTACTCCATAATTGCTTCCGGCTTGCCAACCTTAGCGCTTAAAATTATTTGTCTTACTTCGCCATCGCTGTCCTTAATTTGAGTTTCACGCGTATCGTTATAGTGCGTCACCAGGTGATGACTCATAATTTCTTGGAGGTCTTTAAGCTTGAACTTAAGCTCCTCAAGCTCACTATTTAAAGTTTGAAAATCTCGATCTGACTCGAGTAGACTTTTAGCCTTCTTTCTTTTTTCGGACAGCTCTTTGATTTCTTCTTGAAGCTGCTGGTATTCCTCGTTTTGAAGCAAAACATCCTTTATATTGTCGCGCATACCTTTAATCTTGCCCCGCGTTTCTTCCATCTCGAGCATTAATCGGTGTATAGCGCTTAAGGTAGTTTCGTCCTCAACTACAGTTTTTGTGTCTTCCATTATCTGTATTTCGCCTCCTTACTTCGACTAGTATAACGGGCGCTTTGCTAGTCGCCAACAATAATTAATCGGCTCTCAGCGCGTGTTACAGCCGTATACAGCCATCTGCGCCAATCTTCGTCACTCATATGCCGATTGCGCTCCTCAAAGAGCAGAACGGTTTCCGAAGAAGATCCCTGAGCCTTGTGAACCGTAAGCGCATAGCCATAATCAAATAGGTCACCTCTCTTACCATCCGGGGCTTTTGGAACCGGTGAGATAGTCTCCTTTGACCCAAACTGATCGCGAAGAATCATGCCTTCATACTCAAAGTCTTCAAAGCTAATATCTGCTTGATACCACATCGACTCGTCATCATTTTCTGGCTTTCTGATATCAGATATTACGCCGGTCATGCCGTTATAAAGCTTTGCTGTAGCGTTATTTTTTAAGCAGATCACATGGTCCCCAATGACGGGCCTCTCTTCATCAAAACCAACCTGAACGCGCAATGATGCATTGAGTTTTACTCTTGTATGGTTATATCCGCATAGAACCAGCCAATCGGGCTTCCAGTTTTGCATAATCTCTTCCATCTCAAGACCGATATCCTCTCCTCGTCGATCATATTTGACTACACTGTCGCCGTAATCCCCAGGTGGAATATAGCCATTAATCCTTGCCATAGTGGCAACATCAACAATAGGACTTTGCTCTTTTTGGCGAAAAATCTTCTCTAACTTAAGTTCCGGATCTGACATTAAGTTAAAATTTCCGGCAACTGGAGGTAACTGACCGTGGTCGCCAACAACTAAAATAGGAATCTTAAAAGATAATAGGTCGGACCATATGTCTGCAGTTACCATGCTGGCCTCGTCGACAATTATCAGGTCGTATTCCAGACTAGTTTTTAATCTCCAGCCGATAACGTGGCCATGTGAGTCGAGTATCGAATTGTATATAAGGCTATGAATTGTTGAAAGGTTGTCACCTCGCCGAGATACTTTGTTCTTCTTTAGTGTTGTATCGAGAACTCGAACTGCTTTTCCTGTAAAAGCGCAAAATGCCACTCGCGTATCGGGATCGTTTTCCTTCAGCGCTTTGCGGACATAAGCGATTAATGTTGATTTTCCGGTACCTGCGTAGCCGCCTAAAGTTAAAAAAGGTTGTGATTTTGAACGATACCAGGAGCCAATTGCCCTTAATGCATCTACTTGTTCGCTGGATAATTGATAAGACATAACAACAGTTTACAGAAAAATTCGTTTGCAATGTTATCGACTTGGATTAAAGAACAATGCGAAACACAAAAATGGGTAGCATTATGGTGGCGTAACGGTGGAGGGCACTATGGAAAGTATTAAGCAGGAAAGACGCAAAAAGTGGGCGGCAGAAATACTAGAGTCCGACCTAAGCTCTCTAGATAAGGTCCGCAAGTTGGTTGCCCTTGGATACGAAGAAGAGGAGGCCGACAATATGGTAAACGGCATCCAAACAGGTAAAAATCAACTTGTTTACTATGAGCAGTTACCCAATCCCGATTACGCCGACGAGGACTAATTTGATTTTGCGATTTTGTATGCAACACTGTTAATGTGAAATACGGTCTACATATATCTACAAAAGGCGATCTAGCTGGCACCCCAGCCAGAGCTAAAACTATAGGCGCACAAGCATTGCAGTTTTTTGCCGGCAGCCCGCGCACATTTTCTATGCCGACTTATAGCGACGAGGTTGCTGATGCATTCAAGCAGGCAACCGAAGATAACAATATGCCTCCATATCTACATATGATGTATCTAACAGCCTACGGTACACCAGATACAGTGTTACGTCGAAAATCGGTTGATGCAGCAAAGCAAACAATGGTTAACGCCGAAAAGCTCGGAATTTTAGGGGTTGTAACTCATATGGGCTCCCACAAAGGGGAGGGACTCGAGAAGGTTATGCCCGTTTTGGTTGAATCGCTAAAAGAAGTAGTTGAGCCCGTTAAGAGCAGTAAACTGCTACTCGAGATCTCGGCTGGCCAGGGTGGCAGCATTGGCAATAGTATTGAGGAACTTGCAGCGATCTATGAAGCTACAGGCAAAGACGAACGCATTGAGTTCTGTCTAGATACATGTCACATGCTTGCTGGTGGCTATGAAGTGCGCACGAACGAAGGATGGGATGAGGCGCTGGACAAGTTCGATAAGCTTATTGGGCTGGATAAGCTACCCGTAATTCATCTAAACGACTCCATGACCGATATAGGGAGCAACCGAGACCGCCACGAGAATATTGGAAAAGGGTTTATTGGTGATGAGGGCTTTAAGGTAATACTCAATAACCCGAAGGTTAAAGATAAGGTCGGTATTCTTGAGGTGCCCGGGATAGATAAAAAGGGACCCGATAAGCCTAACTTGGACAAATTGGCTCAGCTTACGGACTAGAATATGAGCGTTCAGTTTTTGACTCAAAAAGATGAGCCACTATTCCCAGATATTCTCTGGAATCGTCCGACAAGCATTGGAAGATCAGGAAGGCTACTCATCATTGGTGGCCACAAGCATGAGTTCAGCCAGATACAGCATATTTTTGAGGTGGCAGAAGCCAGCGGGATAGGTGAAATTAAGGCGGCCATGCCCGACAGCCTCAGGCGTTTGTTGCCTGGTCTCGATGCCGGTTTTTTTCTACCGTCTACCCAATCAGGGTCTATCGCAAGATCTGCCCTGGGTGAGCTGCTCCATATAGCTTCGGATTTTGACGCAATTGTTATTGGCGCAAATATTACCAACAATTCAGAGACAGCAATTCTTATTGAGTCGATTGTCCGAAAAGCTGAACTGCCGATTATTATTACGGAAGAAGCTATTACCATTTTAAAATTCAACCCTGATTTAATTACGGGAAATCCAAACATTTTAGTTGTATCAACTATGCCTGGAATTTTCGAACTAGCGAATAACCATCATATTCCTCTCGCAATAAAACCTAATGCTGGCGTGGTGGGAAAACTTCAAATAATTGAACAGCTGGTCCAAATAAGCAGGTGTCAGTATTTCGTTTTTGATCAAGAGGCTATTGCCGCTGCAGAAGGAAAATACAGCTTAACTAGCCTGAACCATTCGGCATCTGACGCCTCATCAGTTCCTATCGGTCTAGCTTCTGCTTTTTGGATCCAAAACCGAAGCAAGCCCTTCGATGCTCTGACAACTGCCGCATTTATATTGAGCGCCGCCACTAATGATCCATTCAATGGAGTTGGAGAGCGATCGAAAAGGATTAGAGCAAAACTGCTTGAACTTGAAACATAAAAAATTGCTACATTGTTACGCTCAATTTGTAACTTCTCCCGATTTGTATTAGATCCCTAGGCATTTATGATGTCATCAATCAGGGAGCTCAACTATGCGCGCTATGTGGAATGGCTCGATATCCTTCGGGCTAATAAATATCCCCGTAAAACTATTTAGCGGCAGCGAAAGTCGTGGTGGCATTAATTTAACTATGCTTCATAAGGAAGACTTGTCTCCAATTCGATATGCCAAGTTCTGCAAGGACGAAAACAGGGAAGTCCAGATGGGTGATATCGTTAAAGGATACGAGGTTGGTGAAGGAGAATACGTTGTTATAACTGAAGAGGATTTTGAGAAGGCCAACGCGGAGAGAACTAAAACTATCGACATTTCTCAATTTGCTAATGAATCAGAGATTGATGTTAGATATTTTGAGAAGCCCTATTACTTAGAGCCTGCAAAAAATGCCGAGAAACCTTATGCGCTTCTACGTGAAGCTCTTCAACGTAGCAACCGAATTGCCATAGCAAAATTCGTAATCCGAAACCGCGAGCACCTTGCAGCTATTAAACCGGTTGGAAGGGCACTAATACTAAATCAAATGAGATTTCCTTCTGAACTCAGACAACCTGATCAACTCAACCTCCCCGATGCTGAGTCTGTTAACAAAAGCGAGGTAGAGATGGCTTTAAAGCTAGTCGATCAATTGACTGACCCTTTTATTGCCGAGGACTACCACGATACGTACACCGAGGAGCTTGAAAACATTATTCAAGAGAAAATAAGTGGGCACAAACCGGCAAGGCGCTCAAAGGCACCCTCACCGACCAGCTCTAAGGATTTGATGGCGACTCTGCGTGCATCACTGGAACAGCCCAAAAAGGCTAAATCTCGCAGCTAGAAGATTTGAGCCGCTTCAACTTTCGAGCTTATAATATACAAAACAATAAGCGCGAAAGGAGAAATCGTGCGAGCAATCTGGACAGGATCATTGAGCTTCGGACTAATAAATGTACCAGTAAAGATGTATAGCGGTAGTGAATCAAGAGGGGGAATCGATTTAAAAATGCTACACGAGAAGGACATGTCCCCAATCCGCTACGCCCGAATTTGTAAGGCCGACGGACAAGAAATACCGTATGAGGAAATCGTAAAAGGTTACGAGTACCAACCAGGCGATTACATTATTCTAACGGATAAAGATTTTGAAAAGATTGATGTCGCCAGGACCAAAACCATTGATATCGATGAGTTCGTCAATGAGTCAGAAATTGATATTCGCTACTTTGAGAAACCATATTACCTAGAGCCAGCCAAGGGTGCCGAAAAAGCCTATATATTGCTTAGAGAGGGGCTAAAGCGCAGTAATAAGATCGCAATCGCTAGATTTGTTTTGAGGAACCGAGAGAGCCTAGCGGCCATCAAGCCGGTTGGACATGGTTTAGTTCTTGAAAAAATGTATTTCCCATCTGACTTAAGATCTCCCGGTGAGCTCAACCTGCCAAACTCAAAGGTCGACAAGAAGGAGCTAGATGTTGCACTCAAACTGATCGATCATTTAACCGAACCTTTTATTGCCGAAGACTTTCGGGACACTTATACCGAAGAACTAGAAGATGTTATTGACGCGAAGGTAAAGGGACAGAAACCGAAATCTAAGAGTGCTATGCCAAAAACTACCGATTCCAAAGATCTTATGGCAATGCTGAAGAAGTCACTCGAAAGCGAGAAAAGCAAAGCAAGAGTCGAATAATGGCTCTGGCCGACTACAAGCGAAAACGAGATTTCTCTGCCACACCAGAGCCAAGGGGTAGGGTTGAGGAAAGCCGAGGACAGTTGCGCTTTGTGGTCCAAAAACATGCTGCCTCTAGGCTTCATTACGATTTGCGGCTTGAGATAGATGGCGTTTACAAAAGCTGGGCCGTACCAAAGGGTCCATCAGTTAACCCTAAAGATAAACGTCTGGCGATGATGGTTGAAGACCACCCACTAGAGTATGGCGAGTTTGAAGGTACCATCCCTAAAGGGAATTACGGAGCTGGTACGGTGATGATATGGGATCATGGAACGCTGACTGATAATGAAGAAAGTAATGATATTAAAGCTTCCCAGAGCAACCTTCGCAAAGGCCTAAATAGGGGCGACCTCAAATTTAGACTCAACGGCAAGAAGCTTCATGGATCTTTTGTCTTAGTAAAGCTTAAAAACGCAGAGGACAACGCCTGGCTCTTAATCAAACATGGAGACGAATGGGCCATGGCAGAAGACATCACCGAACTTGATAAATCAGTTACTACGGGCCGTTCCATGGAAGACATAAGTAAAGGCGCGGATCAATGGGTCAGTACGCCGAAACTCAACATTAATAAAGCCCCTAAGTCCGATCAGCCAAATTCAATCAAACCGATGCTTGCCACAGCTACCGAGCAGCCATTTGATGATAAAGACTGGATTTATGAGGTTAAGTGGGACGGATATAGGATTTTGGCGTACCTCAAGGATGGGAAGGTGAAATTGAAGTCTCGCAACGGCCAGGATTATACCGAAATTTTCGCGTCTATTGCCGATGAGCTATCGAATCTGAAAACCGATTGTATCCTTGATGGCGAGATGGTCGTGGTTGACGATAGAGGTAGATCGAACTTTGGGGGCATCCAGAACTATCAGAAAACCAAAAAGGGCGACCTGCGGTATTACATTTTTGACGTTCCGTACGCTGATGGAAGAGACCTAAAATCCAATACCTTAGTTGAGCGAAAAGAGATTGCACTTAAATTGATCCAACATCTGGATAAGGTTAGCCTCAGTGATCACATTTGGGAGAGAGGTAAAGATTTTTTTGAAATTGCGGCTGATCAAGAACTTGAAGGGATAATTGCGAAGAATTCGAATAGTAAGTACGAAGCAGGAAAGCGATCGAAGAGCTGGCTAAAAATAAAGACCAAACTCCGTCAAGAAGCGGTGATTGGAGGCTTTACCAAGCCGAAAAATGGTAGAAAATATCTTGGATCTTTAATTCTAGGAGTTTACGACAAAAATGGGCACCTTCAACCTGTTGGAAGTAGTGGAGGAGGCTTTACCGATAAAGAATTGAAGGAACTCTACGAACTACTCAGCCCACTCGCGATTGATGAATGCCCGTTTGATGAGAAGCCTCAAACTTTAGGCACCCCTGTTTGGGTAAAACCAAAATATGTGGCCGAAATATCATTTAGCGAATGGACCTCAGATGGCCAAATGCGACACCCTGTATATCTAGGGCTTCGATCTGACAAACCAGTGCGTGATGTCTTTAAGGAATCAAAAGCGAGTAAAGTTGAGCTGACAAATCAAAAGAAGATTTTCTTCCCAGAGGACAAGATAGCCAAAGGCGACCTCATTGAATACTATGATTCTGTTTCAGATTACATACTGCCTCACTTAAAGGACCGTCCTGAATCTCTCAACCGGCACCCAAATGGTATCCATGGCAAAAGTTTCTATCACAAAGACATAGAAAATCATCCTGATTGGGTGAAAACACATCCGATTTTCTCTGAACACAACCAGAAAGACATCAACTGGCTAGTGGCAAACGATAAAGATCACCTCTTATACGTGATTAATTTAGGGTCAATTGAGCTTCACCCATGGCATTCGAGACTAGGCAGCCTGGATAATCCGGATTACTGTCTGATTGACCTTGATGCAAAGGATTCTAGTTTTGAAAAAGTTATTGAAGTTGCGCTAGCGACCCATGAAGTACTTGAGGAACTAGGGATTCCAAGTTTTGTTAAAACAAGTGGGAAAACCGGTATGCATGTGCTTATACCGCTTGGTGCAAAGTACGACTACGAGCAGAGCAAAATGTTTGCCCAATTAATAACTCAAATCATACATGAGCGTAAACCAAAGGTTACAAGCATTGAAAGAACACCCTCAAAGCGCAAGAAAGGCACTGTATACCTAGATTATTTGCAAAATCGCAAAGGGCAAACCATGGCTGCCGCTTATTGTGTGCGCCCTGTACTGGGTGCACCCGTTAGCACGCCACTGGATTGGAGTGAGGTTAAAAAGGGACTCAAGCCAAAAAACTTCAACATTAAAAATACTTTAGAAAGGCTTGAGGCAACAGGCGACCTGCACGCCGACCTGCTCAGCCAAACAATCGATTTAAATGAAATATTAAAACGTATAGAACAAATATAAACTTTCGTTTTTTGTTCGGTTATTTGATAGAATACGCCTATGAGGCTAGTAAATCGACCAATTTGTTTTGTAGATGTTGAAACCAACGGTGGGTATGGAGAAAATGCGCGAATCATTGATATTGGAATTGTGCGCATAGAGAAAAACGTTATCGTTCAAAAACTTAGCCAGCTAGTAGACCCTGGCGATCGCATTCCTCCTTTTATTGAGCGACTCACCGGCATCAATAATCAACAGCTTGGGTCTTCGCCAACTTTCAGACAAGTTGCAGATGAAGTCTCGCAAATACTAGACGGGTCAATCTTTGTAGCGCACAGTGCGGCATTTGATTATGGGATGATGTCATCGGAATATCGGCGAATCGGCGAAAAATTTGAATACCCGGTGGTATGCTCCGCGAGATTGAGCCGTGCATTGTTCCCAGATTTTAGAAAACACAATCTTGATTCGTTAATAGATAGACACAATCTTTCCGTGTGTAACCGTCATAGAGGGTTTGACGACGCATATGCTATTTGGGATTTCTATAAATGCTGCTTAAGAGATTTTGAATTAGACGTGATAGAAGGGGCAATTTATAAACAACTTCGAAAACAGGCCCTATTTTCGTAAAAAAGTTTTTATTACAACATTTTTTGCTCATTATCTCCTTTGAGAGAAGTTTCTTTTTTTGGTTATTTCGCTTATACTTTAAATAAACATAAGCAAGTTGAGGTGTATGCGCATATTAATGTTAGGATGGGAACTTCCGCCACATAATAGTGGCGGTTTAGGTGTAGCATGCTACCATCTCTGCCAGCACTTGGCTGACCAAGGTGCCGATATTGATTTTGTTGTTCCTTACACCGCCGACCATTCTGAAATTTCTTTTATGAAGGTTCTAGGTACTTCTAACGTTCATCCAGATGAGCTATTTAGCACGCAGGGTATTTACCGGTCCGCTATTCACGAGAAAGGCAATCCAACAGTTAACGCTTATACCGAGTTCGTTCTTAAGCTCATATCAGAAAATGACTATGACGCCATTCATGCTCATGATTGGCTGACATATGCTGCCGCAGTCGAAGCAAAAAGGGGCTCCGGCCTTCCGCTAATCGCTCATGTTCATGCAACTGAATTTGACCGTGCGGGTGCAAGAAGTGGCAACCCTCTAGTACATGAGATTGAATATCAAGGCCTCCTTATGGCAGACTCAATTGTTGCTGTCAGTCAGAACACGAAGAATATTATTATTGAGAAATATCAGATACCTGAAAACAAAATCCAGGTAATTCATAACAGTATTGAGCCTCATCTCTTCGATAACACAGACAGCTTCAACCACCTTTCTTACATTGCTCACAAAAAGTCTCAAGGCTATAAGGTGTTTATAAGCATTGGACGGTTAACAGTTCAAAAGGGACTGTGGTTCTTGCTCGAAGCTTTTGCAAAAGCCGCAAAAAAGAATCCCAAAGCATTGCTAGTGATAGCCGGCTCTGGCGAACAGTACGAAGAGTTAATTGAGCAAGCTGCCACGCTGGGTGTTTCTAAGCAAGTAATTTTTACTGGATTCGTTCGTGGCTCTCAATGGCGAGACGTGTACAACATCGGCGATGCATTCATAATGCCTTCAGTCTCTGAGCCTTTCGGTCTGACTGCTCTCGAGGCAGCTGGTTACGGTAACCTTGTTCTTATTTCGAAACAGTCCGGGGTTGGTGAGGTACTGAATAATGTCCTTAAGTTCGATTATTGGGATGTTGATTTACTTTCGACCCAAATTTGCGCAATATCGACCTACAACGGGCTATCCACCTCTATGGAACAAGAGCTCAAACGAGAGTTTAAGGCTTTTAGCTGGGCAAATGCCGCCACAAAAATGAAAGAGCTTTACAACCGATATACCCAGGGAGTTGCCGTATGAGTCGTTCTCTATGTATTTATTTGCACGTTCATCAACCATATAGGGTACGCAATTATGGTGCTTTTGATTCGGGAAACGATTCTAACTACTTTGAAGGCGCAATGGGGCGATGGAACGCCACAAATCACGAAATTCTTAATAAAGTATCCGAAAAATCTTACCTTCCAACCAATGAACTATTACTTCAATTATTAAAGAGGCATCCGCAGTTTAGTGTCAGCCTCTCAATAACCGGTACCATACTTGAGCAGATGGAAGCTTGGCGACCAGACGTGTTAAAGAGTTTTCAAGAATTAGTGGCTACAGGACGCGTTGAGATTGTAGCTGAAACATATCACCACAGTCTGGCGTTCTTCAACTCGATTGAGGAATTTGAAAAGCAGGTTGATGCCCATGCCAAGAAAATCAAAGAGCTCTTCAATTATCGCCCCAAAACTTTTAGGAATACTGAGCTAGCCTACAATAACGCTATAGCACATTGGGCTGACCAAAAAGGCTATAAAGCAATACTAGCTGAGGGCTGGGACCCAATCCTTGAATGGCGCAGTCCAAACTACGTTTATCGACCAGCCTACACCAAGAAGATTCGCTTACTCATGAAAAACTACAAACTAAGCGATGATATTGCGTTTAGGTTCTCAAATCGCCATTGGAATGAGTGGCCATTAACGGCTGAAAAGTTTACGCATTGGGTAAATGAGCACGACAAGAATGAGGATGTAATCAACCTCTTCATGGATTATGAAACCTTCGGCGAACACCAATGGGGCGACAGTGGCATCTTTGCCTTTCTAGAAAAACTTCCTGAGGAGTGGCTGAAGAGAAAGGGCAATAGCTTTGTTACTCCACTGACCGCAATTAAGAAGTACGATTCTAAAGATTATGTTGACGTTCCAGATACTATTACTTGGGCAGATACCGAGCGCGACTTAAGCGCCTGGCTAGGCAACCCCATGCAGCAGCAAGCCTTTACCGAAATATATAAGCTTGAGGATGACGTTCTGAAAACAAAGGATTCAGGCATCATTGCTGACTGGCGACGCCTTCAAACTAGCGACCATTTCTACTACATGTGTACAAAATGGTTTAATGATGGCGACATTCACGCTTACTTTAGCCCGTATGAATCACCTTATGACGCATTTATATTTTTTATGAATGCCTTGCGTGATCTCGAGATGAGAGTCGACAAAAGATTGTCAGAAAAAATAACAAAGGCTAGATAGTGGCTAGGCCGATTGTCCTAAGTAATGGGTCGATGCTCGTGGGGCTCAACCGGTTCGGGGAGGTCCATGACTTCTTTTACCCATATGTCGGCCTCGAGAATCACGATACAGCCCGTGACCTTAGACACCGCATAGGTATTTATGTAGACGATAAACTCACATGGCTTGACGATAACGACTGGCAAATTTCGCAAGATTACTTGTCTGATACCCTAATTGGTAAGACGATCGCCACAAACAGCATCATCAACATTGAACTGGAATTTACCGATTCTGTTGACCACGACCATGATGTTCTTATGCGACACTTAACGGCAAAGAACTTGTCAGAAGAAGAGCGAGAAATTCAGGTTGTATTTCATCAAGTATTCAACATAAGTAACACCTTAAGTGGTGATACTGCTCAGTATATTCCTCAAGAGAATGCCATCCTCCATTACAGCGGCTATCGAAATTTTGTAGTTAAAGCAAGCAGTGACAATTCGCACTCGTTTGATCAATTTACGGTTGGATTATGTGGTATTGAAGGTAAGTTGGGTACCTACGTCGATGCTGAGGATGGCAAGCTTGAAGGCAATCCGGTAGAACATGGGAGTGTTGATTCAACGCTGGCCTGTCATTTAAAGCTTGGCTCTAACGATAGCGGTAATGTATTCTACTGGGTCGCAGCAGGCAATACTCGAGAGGCTGCCTTGTTACAAAGTCAGCTGGCAGGCGGAGAGCGCATCTTGGAAAGGATGAACAACACTGCAAAAGTTTGGAAGCAGTGGCTCGAGAAAGCTCAAGTTGTCGCAAGTAGCCTCAACCAAGAGCGAGCCACAAAATTCAAAAAATCACTTTTGCTAATAAAGGCTCATATTGATCGTCGTGGCAGCATAATTGCATCTTCAGACACCGCCATGCTGAACTATGCTCGCGATGCTTACACCTACTGCTGGCCACGCGATGCCGTTAATGCGCTGCTCCCTTTGGTAAGACTTGGTTACACCAAAGAAGCAATTCAATTTTTTGAATTCTGTCGCATCGGCCTTCAGCATGATGGGTATTTAATGCATAAGTATCAACCCGATGGCGCTGTAGGAAGTAGCTGGCACCCATATTTGCACAATGGTAAAGAAGAATTACCTATTCAAGAAGATGAGACAGCGGCAGTTGTATACTTAATCAAAGAATTTTACAAATCTACCGGTGATGCATCTATTGTAAAAAGGTTTTTTGGATCCTTAATTAAACCGATGGCCGATTTTATGGCAGGCTATGTGGATACAGATACTGGTTTACCTCATGCAAGCTATGACCTTTGGGAAGAAAGGTTTAGTACATCAACCTACACTGTAGCTTTGACTCAGGCAGCACTTGATGCAGCTGCCGATTTGGCGAAAGTTGCGGAAAGTAACGGCGATGAAGCTCGGTGGCGACTAATCGCTCAAGATATTCGAGAAGCAGCATCGAACCAGCTTTTCAACGATGAGAAGCGTTATTTCTTTAAGTCAGTTTACAACAACCCAAAATCGGGCCAGGAGTTTGATGATACGATTGATAGCTCGGCTCTATTCGGGTCATGGGCTTATGGCCTAGCTGGCATTAATGACCCCAAAATAGAGCAATCTTACAATTCGCTGATTGCTGCCTTTAAGATAAATGATGGCTTCGAAGGCGTTCCCAGGTATATGAATGACGCCTATAACTCATCAAATCCAGAATCCATTGGTAACCCCTGGTTTATTACCTCTCTCTGGCTTGCCGAATACTATATTGAGAAGGGCAGGATTGAGGATGCCGAGAGGATCATTAAATGGACAGAGGGACACATGACACCAAGCGGGGTGCTTGCAGAACAGTTTGACCCCTCGCACCCCGATAGGCCGATCTCTGTTGCGCCCCTAGTTTGGAGCCAAGCTGAGTACGCTATGACTGTAATTAGTATGTTTTTGAAGAATAAGGGCCTTAAGTCGGACGAAATGATTAGAAGCGTGCATATAGGTAGAGGGACCGAAGCGCATGAAATAAAAATAAAGGTTGTTAAGTAATCGATCATCTCAATTGAATTTATTAAACTAATATGTTATAAATGGCTTCTGTTCTTTAAAAATTCAAAATCTTGGAGGGCGAATGAACTTCGACCAGTTGTGCGAGTACGCCCTCGAGCAGGGCGCGAAGGATATGTCATTCGATTACCAAGACTTCAGTCGCAGAAATAGACAGATCGAGTACGCGAGACAACATACTAACTCCGTTGAAGCAGTTGCAGTTAGAGCCGGGGTACATGTATTTGGCAAAAGTGTTCATGAAGCAGGTATGAGCACCCGCAAGGCTGCTGGAAATTGTAGAAGCGAAGTTCGCACAACTCCATACAGCAGGGAGCAGGCAATGCTTTGGTTTCTTGGGTCTGCTCTTGTGAATGAAGCATATTACTGGCTGCCAACACTTGTTAGAGCAATTGCCTCGGGATGGGGTAGCCTTTCGGGCGAAGAACAGCTCAAGATGGTAAAAACCGTCTCCGGTGAGTTAAGAAAAAGTCTGGATATTGCAAACTATCTTGAATACAGAGATGGTCTCGAGAAGTACAGCCCACTTCGCCAAATGTTTATCAAAAGGAGTACAAAGCAATTCCTCCCAGCAAAATTTGGTGAACTAGGAATTGATGAGCATCAGAGTTGCCTAGGAATGAGCATTCTCTTGTCTGCCTTCGCGGCCAGGACTGGGGCTAGATTTTTTTGGGTTACTCCAACTAGTACAAAATCAATCCTAGAAAGCGACGTTAAGAGAGACAATCTCCAGAAAATTCTCGAACAATACCGAGGATGCAGGTATCGAGACAGGGGAGTGTTCTCTAGAATAAAACAAGCGGTAGACCAGCTCAAAGTAGGATCTTTGTACATCGAGGATTGGCATCATGCAGTTGTAATTCAGCTAAATGATGGCCGGTGGGTGCTGCTTGACCCCTACGCAGACGCAACTTGTGTTATCGAAGACACCGAAAAGCTCAACCACGCCTATAGGCTGCTAATGAGGTACAGATACCTTTTGCCTGGCCTTGCCCTTCAAATTCCAGAGATTGGGTCTGGTCGGCGTTTCGCTAGAGATATCGGGTTAAACACAGACAATATTCTCTCAGCAGCAATGGCGTTCCGAGAAGATGCCGAAGCCGATTGGTATAAAACTGTCGACTCCCTCGTACACTCAACACCAGTCCGAGTTCTGGCATGGGCAACATATTTTGAACACCACAATATGGAGCTCGATAAAGCCAAGCCTTTGCGCCCAGAAACATTGGCAGAATGGTGGACTCAGCGTGGTTCAAGCCTAAAGAGTATTGATCCAGAAGAGGATGCAAGACAATTTGGTAGGTCAAAGAGTTTTCGATCGGAGCGACTTCCAAGAATTGAAGCCAAATTCTATGAGTACGCGGTCGCCGACCTCGATACTCTCGCGAACCAATGGCGTATTGCACACCCGGCAATGGAGTTCCAGCTTCCGGGCACTGGCATTGCATTGGCAGTGTTGAGTAACTTGCTTAGCCTTGACGATGGGTTGACCCCATCAGCTGATCTTGTTACTCTGCTGCTTAGTCATACCAACGCCCAGATGCTTTGGCATGAAGCAGTAGTAAACTTGGTTGATGCTGAACTAACGGACGCTCAAAAGCAGATCATGGAAGATGCTAGATGTTCGGTTGAGGCATCGCAATCTCACCACCAGCTGTGTGACGTACAACTTCGGAACTAGGAGGAGATGTGCCTAGACTCAATAAGGAGCAAAAAGCAAAAAAGCTCGAAGAGATCGCTGAAGCGACGGGTGACGATGTTTTTACCGTCGCTGTCAAGAACCCAGAGCTTGCAGGAGGGCTTGAGACCCTCGCTAAGCGAAGAGCAGCCCCCGCCCCAAGGAAAGCCGAAAAAGCTAAGCCCTCCGCCTCATCCCGCGGCAGTGGGTCAATCCTAAGGGATGGCGATATCCCGAAATTCAAGGCGGATTACCGCCATTAGCAGCCCCTAGGCAACAGGAAAGAGTCCTGAAGCTTAAGGGCTCTTTTCTTATATAATAGCTACGTATCTAAATGGTACCGCTGGTCGGGCTCGAACCGACACGCTATTGCTAGCACGGGATTTTGAGTCCCGCGTGTCTACCAATTCCACCACAGCGGCATATTCAATTTTCTATAATTTTATGTTATAGTTATACATTCTAACCCTGTTAAGGTTGGATCCAGAACTTAAAAAGATTATCATAAAATCAGCCTTTAATAAATGGTTCAAGGGAATGAGTCAGTCAAACACAGCTAGATTCAACATCAATCGCTTCGAGCCTCGGGATAATAACCCTGAGGCGGCTGATCATGCCCGAAAACGTATTGCCGAGATACCAGACCAATACCAAGGCTCTCCCAAAAAAGAAGACCTAGTCGGGGTAGTTGAACCAAGTAGCCCTGCTGCTGAGTCGACATTACAAATAAGTGGCCACGGCAGAGTTCCTGGCCTCGATAATCTCCCTAGACCACACGGCCTTAAACATAGATACCGCATTCATAAAAATATTAAACCGGTGCTAGCCGGAATTGCGTTATTTGCTCTACTATACGTCGGCTTTAAAGCTCCTGTTTTGCTCAGCCAAATGAACTATTTTTCTCAGCAAAATGAGACCCCTGCACCCGCAGCCAATGTGGTTCAGGTCGGCCCAGAGCCAATTCTGACCATCCCAAAGATAAATGTCAGCGCCCCAATCGTATTTGCGAAAAGTAACGCCGAAGCTGCGATTCAGAAAGATCTTGAGAGTGGAGTTGTCCATTATGACAATACCGCGCTCCCTGGAGAGCCGGGAAATGCAGTTATTTTTGGTCACTCTTCTAACGACTGGTGGGAGCCCGGGAACTATAAGTTCGTCTTCGTTCTATTAGACAAATTAGTAGTAGGTGATACATTTACAGTTAATTACAACTCTAAGCAATATGTATACGAGGTAACAGAAACCAAGGTCGTTGAGCCCACTGATCTCAGCGTCCTCAGTCAAGGTTCAACTCCAGAAATGACCCTGATTACATGTACTCCTCCTGGTACAAGCTGGAAGAGGCTGATAATCAAGTCAAAACAGATCAGCCCTGCTCCGCAGATTGTTACACCTGGTCAGCAGAAAACTACCAGCTTTGAGAAGCTACCCGGTCAGGATAAGAGTATTCCAGAACGAATATCTGAGTGGTGGCAAGGAGTCGTTAACTAAAGCTTTAATTTAAGGGCTTTAATAAGAGTTGTGCCAGTTGAAGTTTGCGAGGTAGAGAATAGGTAGTCTCCATCTTGAGTGTTTGATGGGGGCAAAGCGTCTCCACGAGTAATAACGTTAGCGTAGTTGCCGTCGAATTCCGAAATGACTGATTGGCCATCGCGATTATATTGAAGGTGATAGTTATCGAACCATGTCACTCCGGTGATCTTATTATTTGGAGCCGAGAATTGATACAGACGGTTAAGTTCTAGGTCGAATGTTCCACTGTTATCGACGCCCCTAATAACCACAAAGCGACCATCGCCGTTGAATAATGGGCTACCAACAAAACCGGCAATTAGTTTCTTGCTGGGCTTATCAAATGCATCAGAAATCAATACTGTCTGATTGCTATCGGTCGCAGAAACCACTATTTGGGGTACGTTGATGTATGTCGAGTAGTCAATTGCATACGAGTTGCTTAACGGCATTGAGTCGACAAGTTTCTTTTTCCTGCCACCACTATCTATGAGCCATAGGGATTTTTTAGGGTCTGATGCGTCAACATAAATAATGCGATCTCCAGCAAAATTATATCCACCCACAGGCCCAGTCAAAGGAGCAGAAACGGTCTTATCGCCGAAATCAACTTTTCTCAAACCTTCTGGTGTATTCCAGTAAAGTGTCCTCCAGCTAGACAAGCTGAAACGAAGATCTGTAAATGGGGTATTGAGATCCTGAGTTAGGTTGATAACGGGATCACTATTGTTAGAAACAATGAGATAGTTTAGCTTATCGCCGATGGTTTGCCTGACTAACAGCTTGGATGCATCATCCGACCACTGGGCTATTTCGATAATCTCTCCCGGCTGTCCTTCAGCGGGGGTGGCCAAAGAATATACCTTTTTTTGATTTCGACTTCCAGTGTCCATTACATAAATGCCTGGCGAAGAACCTGAAGGAACGTTGTAGGCAATTCGGCGTCGGTCTCTACTCGCAACTGATTGGCTAACCGAGGGGTATGTAATTACCGGCTCAACCTGAAAACGCTGAGGAAGGAGTATGACGTATTGGGCCAGATTTACTCGAGATGGGATTACATCAAGGGTTTTGTTCCATGTCCTATACTCATCTTTTGTAAGGGTTATCTCGTAACTCCCTTCCTCAAAAGATCTACGATAAGGAGTTTTCTCATTGAGTTGTCTGTTGCCCAGTTTAACAGTGGCACCGCTGGGCTTAGACTCGAGAATTAGCAGCCCACGATGAACCAAACGACCATTTTTAAAATCGTAAGAGTAGCCGCTTCCGTATCCTATCAAGATTATTGTCCCGAAAACGACAAAGCAAGTTGCAAAAATATATCCCGCAACAATCAGCCCTTTTCGTAATATCTCTTGCCGCCGCTTTTTAGATAAGCGTTTGAATTTTTCTATACGCTTCATAACCGAATTAACTATACGGCAGATTGAGCCACTATTCCAGTCTTTAAAGCCGATATTTGGTAGCTAAGAACCTGGTGCCACGTTATAATATGACAGTTATGTTTGGAACAAAACTCGCTATAGATCTTGGAACTTCCAACGTCCTGGTTTACGACCCCAAAAGAGGCATCGTCATCAATGAGCCCAGCGTTGTAGCTATTAGCACGGCAGATAATAGCGTAATGGCCATTGGCGCAGACGCGAAAGAGATGCTCGGAAGAACTCCAGACTCAATCAAGGCATCGCACCCGTTGAAAGACGGGGTTATTGCCGATTTTAGAATCACCCAGGCAATGATCAAACACTACATCGGGAAGGTATTGGGTGGTTTTAGATTGACCCGACCCGACATTATGATCAGCGTTCCGGCAGGGGCAACTTCAACCGAGAGACGAGCCGTCGTTGACGCCACTCTGGCTGCTGGAGCTAGAGCCGCCTACATTATTCGAGAACCTGTGGCTGCAGCTTTGGGCGCCGGTGTGCCAATTGCTTCGGCAGCGGGTAACATGGTTGTAAATATCGGTGGCGGGACCACCGAGATTGCGATTCTCTCATTGGGTGGAGTTGTTGCTCAACATTCAATAAGGGTCGGGGGCAACAAAATTGATGCTGCCATAGCTGAAGGAATTCGACGAAACCACGGGCTAGCCGTTGGAGCTCAGACGGCCGAGCAGATCAAAATTGAGCTTGGCAGTGCCCTAACTCTGAAGAAGGACAAAACCGAGGAGATCCGTGGGCGCGATGTGGTGGCAGGCCTCCCAAAAACTGTGAGCATTTCTTCTAATGAGGTCACTAAATCTATGGCAGACGAGCTCGAGAAGATAATACTTGCGATCAAAGCCGTCCTCGAGCAAACGCCCCCAGAACTTTCTAGCGATATCATTGATCGGGGAATGATGCTTACAGGAGGCGCATCTCAGCTCAAGAATTTAGATAAGCTGCTTACTAACATTACTGGGGTGCCATGCATTATTGCCGACGAGCCTCAACTTTGTGTAGCCAAAGGAGCGGGCATAGCTCTCAACAACCTCGATGAGTATAAGAGGAGCCTGGCAGGGTTAAAATGATCTCTTCATTAAAACTCGTCCGTTGGGGTTTGTTGGCAATAGTTGCGATCATGCCATTTCACGCCTTATTGACTATATGGGCTGGAGATATTTTTGGTTACCAAATGCTGTTCCAAGCCTGGAAAGAGATAGTTATTGCGATTATTACAGCAATACTGCTGGTAGCAATTGTTAGAAAACCAGATTTAAGGACCCGCCTTAAAAACCCTCTTATTTACCTTATCGGAGCATACATGTTGCTTTCGATAGTGATAACCCTTATCACCTCGCCACCGTTACTACCCGCGCTAGTAGGGTTCAAAACAAATATCGCGATGCTAATGGTTTTTGTGGCAGCATATTTAGTCTCTACTATGAAGTTTAAGCACAATGCGGTTAAAACCTTTATGGTTGCTTCTTCCGTGGTTATTGGTTTTGGTTTGCTCCAAGCATACTTGTTGCCAAAGGATTTTCTTTCTAACTTTGGCTATGGCCCAGAGACCCTAGCGCCATTTACATTAGTAGACCCAGCTATTGAAGCAATCAGAATATCATCAACAATAGGTGGGGCCAACCAGCTTGGAGCATTTTTAATTTTGCCAATTTGTCTCGCAATGGGTTTTATGTTTAAGAATTTTAGGTGGTGGCAACCATTTTTTATTGCATCGGGATTAATTGTCGTATGGAACACATATTCAAGGAGCGCTCTTATTGGGGCCTTAGTTGGCTTACTGATAACAGCAATTCTCAGCCTGAAAAAGAACCTCCGACTGCCTTTACTTCTGGCCGCCGTTATTTCAGCTGCAGTGCTAATTGAGTTAGTCATATATTTAGCCCCTAAGGGGGATCTTGAATACTACGTTTTTCACCAGTCTATTGAGAATACAAATGGTAAGGGTTCAACAGACCTTCATCAGGTTGCACTACAGCAATCAATTGAAAAAATTCAGTCACATCCCTGGGGCGAAGGCCTCGGCACCGCAGGCCCTTCTTCGTTCTATTCTGATAAAGTTTTTGTACCAGAAAGCTGGTACCTGCAGCTTGGCGTTGAGGTTGGAGTAATTGGGATGCTGTTATTTATTGCCATCCAAATAATGCTGGCTCTACAGCTTTGGAAAGTGAACAGTAAAATCATAATCGCCCCAGCGCTTATTGGAGCCATGGTGGGGGTTGGGACGGTTAACTTCTTCCTGCACGGATGGGCGGATAGCTCAACGGCGCTTACATTCTGGACCATAGCCGGGGCATCGCTTGGCGCGGGGCTGTACGCCAAAAATTCAAAAGTGGTGGCGAAATGAAGACCGCCCTATTGATTGACTGGCTCAACACAAAGCGCGGTGGGGGAGAGGCCGTACTTCTTGAGCTTGCTGAACTATACCCGCAAGCAGATATCTTTACTCTCATACACAATCCGGAGCTGTACCCCGAGCTTGATAAACGCATCGTCAAAACTTCTTTCCTCCAAAAGATGCCTAAGTGGCTAAAAAAGCGTTCAAGATACTTACTCCCGCTCATCCCGACAGCCATTGAGCAACTAGACCTCAGTGATTATGACTTAGTTATTTCCTGCTCAAGTGCATGGGTGAAGTCGGTCATTACAAAGCCAGAAACAACTCACATTTGCTACTGCTATAGCCCCACCAGGATGATCTGGGATTATTGGCCCCAATACATTGAGGAGCAGCACGTCGGCCCTATACGAAGAGCCGCCATTCACCTTCTCACTTCGCGCATACGGGTTTGGGACTTCTTGAGTTCGTCTCGAGTCGACTACTGGGTTCCGATATCCCAAAGCGTTTCCGACAGAATCCTAAAATTCTACCGTACCAATCCTCAACCGGTAATTTATCCAGGCGCAGACATATCAAAATTCAAGCCTTCGTCTAGCAAAGAGGATTATTTTGTAAGTGTGGGCTCGCTTGCTACATATAAGCGGATTGATGTCGCTATTGAAGCCTGCAACGAATTAGGAGAGAGACTACTAATTGCAGGTGATGGTCCCGATCGGCAGAGATTAGAGAAGCTTGCTGGGCCAACAATTGAGTTTCTTGGCAGGGTTTCCGACGAAAAGAGACGCGAAATTCTTTCAAGAGCTAAGGCTTTCATTTTCCCAGGCTTGGAGGATTTCGGTATTACACCTCTAGAAGCGATGGCCAGCGGAACTCCTGTCATAGCTTATGGAGCCGGCGGAGTGAGCGAAACCGTTGTTGACGGCAAGACCGGTATCTTTTTTGATCAAATCGATAAAGACTCACTCAAAAATGCTATTGAGAAATTCAATAATGCTAAGTTTGATACGTCAGCTCTTGAATCAAGAGCCAAAGAATTTAGTACCGATATATTTGAGAGCAAGGTTATGAGTACTATTGACCAATTACATAAAGAGCACCAAAAACATGTCTTATCAAAGTAAGTTCCCTAAATACAACATTTTAGGTTGCCACATCGATCGCCTCACTCTCGATGAGGCAATTGAATACGTCATTGATCATATTGAAGATAAAAAACCACCTGCTTACATGGTAAAAGTATATGTTGAGCTTCTTGACCGAGCCGCCAATGACCCGCAAATAAAATCTCTGCTTAATGAATCAACCCTATCTGTCCCTGAAGGGGTTTCAACCCAGTGGGCAGCCAGCTACCTTTACAACGGCAAGCCTGGCCTATTTAGAGCAATTGGGCTAGCTTTTTCGATCATCTTCAACCCTAGAGCAATAAAGAATCCTATCCCTGAAAAATTCGGTGGAACGGTATTTACTCTGCGACTGCTTGAGGCATGTGAAAAAGAGGGTATTAGCGTTTACTTAATAGGCAGCCCGGTTGATTCCGATATAACTGCGACCGAAAAACATATTCTCAGCCGCTTCCCAAAGCTCAAAATAGCGGGCTCTCATCCAGGAAGTCTGGGAGCATTGAGCGGAGCCGAGCTCGAACAAGTTCTAAACGATGAGCCTGTCGAAGAAGAATTGGTAGAAGACATCAAGAAGAAAAAGCCGGACATTATATTTGTTGGAATGGGTTTCCCGCTTCAAGAAAAAGTAATCGCCAAAATTATTGGCCAGGTTAAGCATGGGTTCTTTATTGGAGAAGGCGGGACGTTTGACTACGACGAATTCGGAGGCGTATTCAAAAAAGCTCCAAGATGGGTCCAGCGCATTGGTATGGAGTGGCTCTGGAGACTATCTCTTCAGCCCTCAAGGATAAAAAGGCAGTCTTCAATTCCAAGATTTATGTGGCATGTCTACAGAAGCAAAAAATAGGGTATTTATACTAGTTATGCCTTTTCAAACAGCCTGGTTTCATGTAACATAAGCGCTATAAGGCGGATCATGTATTAATGCAATGTCCTAGCTGTGGCAAAACTGGTTTCGTAATAATCGGCAATAAAAGATATTGCAGTAACTGCGGAACAAAATTAAATGACCAGGGAGCTCCACGAGCGATCTCTGATTTGAAGCCTGCTCAAAATTCAGGGCCTATTAATACCATTAGCGCCCAAACATCACCTGCACCAAATACCGATCAAACTCAGCCAGGTGCTATTGTGACACCTAAGCCAGCAAACCAGTTACATGGAATTCAGGTTGGCAGTAAAGCACCAGCCGTACTCGACCTTAGAGCAAAGTCGAACGAGCCAACCCCAGCAGTTGCACCTACAAAACCAGCACCTCCAGCCGCAGTAGACATGCCTCCGACTCCCTCAGAAGTGCCAGTTCCCACTCCTTCTCCGGCGGCAACTGCGCCAGCTGTTCCCAAGCCCTCAACACCTGCTGCACCAACAGCGGCACCAGCTCAAATCCAGAAACCTATTCCGCAACCGGCTCCGTTTGGGTCACCTGCTGGCGTAACGCCACCTCAACCTGCCGAGCAGAGTGCAGCCACAGTAACCACGACTCATCCTAAGGTTAAGAGATTCCCGGAAAATCCAGCTGTCGCAAATACCACTCCCGCCGTTAACCAACTGCCGAATCAAGTTGCTACTCAAGTTGACGCTATGCAAAAGATGGCTACTGAGGGGGACATAGAGCCTAAATCTGAAGGACTTAAGGAAGTACTCGCAACAGCTAAACCTTCATCATCACCAAGTTTTACTCAAATAGCAGCAGCAATCGCAGCAATTGGGATAATTACCGGCATCGTATGGCTACAGAATTCACCAAAGATGGCGTTCAAGTCTGCCGCCAGTGAAGCGGGAATACAAGCAAGCCTTCCAACTTATGTACCCTCAAGCTATCGTCAACATGGCGCCGCACAAGTCGGTCCCGGTCAAGTAACGCTAACATACCAGTCGCCAAGTAGCCAGAACCCCTTAACTATTACCCAAAAGAAGACCAGCTGGGACTCAAACTCACTGAGAGAGAACTACGTTAGCCGGCAAGCCGATAACATGCTGGCAGTTCAGGGGCAGGGATTAACCATCTTCCTCTATAACAACCAGGCCAGCTGGGTGAACCACGGTATCTGGTACACCATTAGCGGGACAGATAACCTCAGTCGCGAACAAATACTCCGGGTGGCATACGGCTTATGAACGACGCCGCTTGGGAGAGACTAACCGACGGCATCGATATTAAGCTTGGGATCAATAAACATGGGCGCATCAAGCGTCCTCTGGAAGACCGTCCAGAGGTCGAAGAATCAGTAGAATTTATCGAGTTCGAGCGCGATGGCGACAATTATAAGCTTGAGCGAACCACTGGCCCTGCAATTATTGACCGGAAAACCCACTATAGTCATCGACCTGGCGTCGCGAGTAGAGTCGAAAATATATACGACGATTCCGAAATTGCCCATAAAGTTACATTATTCAGGCAATCAGGTAGCGATTGGGAAGAGGTAGACCTGAGCAAGTTAAGCTTATAGGTTGAGGCTAGCTTATGCTTCGGGTAAGCTATTTGTATGTCAAACAAAGTTAGAGTCCGCTTCGCGCCTAGCCCCACAGGTCATTTGCATCTTGGCGGTTTAAGGTCAGCTCTATTCAATTATCTTTTAGCCAAACACAATAATGGCTCTTTTATATTGAGGATCGAAGACACAGACCGTGAAAGATTAGTACCAGAA
The DNA here is from genome assembly GCA_964632435.1 of uncultured Candidatus Saccharimonadales bacterium. Taxonomy (GTDB): domain Bacteria; phylum Patescibacteriota; class Saccharimonadia; order UBA4664; family SCTI01; genus CAZWEJ01. The sequence continues at coordinate 12,595 of CAZWEJ010000006.1, read as the reverse complement.
GCAGTTGAGCAAATCCAGGAAAGCCTAAAGTGGCTTGGCGCCACCTGGGACGAGGGGGTTGGAGCTGGAGGGGAGCACGGCCCCTATATTCAATCTGAACGTCTTGATTTGTACAAGAAGCATGCCGATGAATTGGTGGAAAAAGGATTGGCCTACAAAGACTTTACGTCGAGTGAGCGGCTCGATGAGCTTCGCAAAGAAGCCGCCGAAAACAAAAAGCCATTCCGTTTCAATAAAAGCATGGCGCAACTTGAGCCTTCATCGCCCAACCAAAAGTTTGTAATCCGCTTTGAAATTAAAGAGGGGCCCGATGTCACTTGGGAGGATGCAGTGTGGGGGACACAATCTTGGAAACGAAGTGAGCTAGATGATTTTGTAGCGATTAAGTCCGATGGCTTTCCGACATACAACTTCGCTGTAGTAGTAGACGATCATTTAATGGAAATTTCTCATGTGATGAGAGGTTCAGAATTTTTATCAACCACACCAAAAAACATTCTGGTTTATCAAGCTTTTGGGTGGAAACAACCCGAGTTTGTTCATCTTCCACCGGTTTTAGGACCGGATAAAGCCAAGCTTAGCAAGCGCCACGGCGCAAAGTCGGCTCTTGAGTATCGAGATAGCGGATATCTTCCGGAAGCCGTCTTCAACTACCTGGCGGCCCTAGGATTCAACGATGGTACGACTAAAGAAATTTATTCTCCTCAAGAGCTAGCTAAGGTATTTGATGTTGCTCGAATTCAGTCTAGCCCAGCTATTTTTGATGCTGACCGACTAGACTGGATGAATGGCATGTATATACGTGAACTTAATCTCGACGAACTGTACCAAAGAGTCGATGCATTCTGGCCACAGTCTTCAAACCAATTCGAAGATGAATATAAGAAAAAGGTTCTTTCATTAGTCCAAGATAGACTCAAATATCTAGCTGAACTTCCTGAGCTGACTGACTTCTTTTTTGAAGACCCAAATGTAGATAAAGACCTGCTCAACAAACAGATTGAGAATAGCGCTGAAATATTGAATGACGCTTTAAAGGTATTGTCTGATTCGGATTTCAGTGAAGAAGATCTTGAAAAACGTCTAAGAGCACTCGTGGCGGATAAAGATTTAAAGACCGGAAAAGTCTTTAGCGCTATTCGCGTAGCAGTTACGGGCAAGACTGCTGCCCCAGGGCTGTTTGAAACCCTAAGCACGCTCGGTAAAGAAACTGTAATCAAGCGGCTTAAAAACGCAGTGGGGTAAATTAGAGCATAACCTTTTTGTGATATAATCAAGGCATGGCTAAGCCATCAGAAGAAACACAAAAAGACGTCGATATCTCTATATCCGACAGCTCCGAAAAAATCACCCCTACAGTCGAAAATTCTGTAGGTCAAAACGAGACTGCCTCAGAGACAGTTAGCCAACCCAATAGATTTAAAGATTTCATTCGCACTCATCACACTCGAATACTAGTTGTCTTGGGGATATTAATCTTAATCCCAGTTGCTATTTGGTCTTATTTTGAGTTCACGAAACCAGTCGAGAGCGTTTCTAAGGACGTTAACGTCCAAAAGAAGCCACCAGCCCCTACAACAAAGGCATCGCCCCTGACAGGTGTCGAAATGGAGCCTGAGAAGGCCGACAAGCCAGTTCTCGGCGTGATCATTGAAAATCATCCAGATGCTCGACCTCAATCGGGGCTAAGTTCGGCAGGGGTGGTTTACGAAGCTCTTGCAGAAGGTGGTATTACAAGGTTTTTGGCCCTGTTTTTAGAAGATAAGCCCGCATCAATGGGACCTGTCAGGTCCGTAAGGCCGTACTTCGTAAGCTGGGTTATGGAGTACAACACACCAATTGCGCACGTTGGCGGAAATGCTGACGCCCTAGATATGATTTCAAGCTTGGGAGTAAAAGATATCAACCAGTTCTACAATGGCGCCAGTTTTACCAGAACTCGAGATAGAGTAGCCCCTCATAACGCCTATACCTCAGCCGAACAAATGGAAGCTCTATTAAAGAAGAATGGGTTTGATAAGCCTGCCGAATTTAAGCCATCTCCGAGAACAAAAAAGGAGGAAGCTGTTAGCCCTGCCCCTCATCCTGTAATTAATATTGATTATTCGTACTCCAACTTTGCGGTTCAATACAAATATGATGCTGCCTGCAACTGCTACGCTAGATTCTTAGCCGGGCAACCCCATATCGACCGGAATACTGGACAACAGATAAAGGTGAAAAATGTGGTGGTTCAATACATGCCTACAAGCTATGGTCGCTCAAGAGCTGGTGAGCAAATGGTTATCATGGGCACACCAGGCAGTGGGAATGCTCTGGTATTTCGAGACGGTACAGTAGTGGCCGGCACTTGGTCAAAAGCCTCGCACACCGAAAGGACTAAGCTTACAGACGCAGCAGGGAAAGAAATCCCTCTTAACAAGGGCAATACTTGGTATTCGATTGTTCCAACGACTAAGACAGTGAGTTATTAATGGCAACGAAGAAGAAAGAAAAAGCAACAAAAGCAAAGTCGGTAAAAAAGACGGAAGCTACTAAGCCTAGAACGAAGAAGGCAAAGATTGCTTTCTTGAAAAGATCGGCAGCAGGCAAAAAACGTCATCATCGCAAAAAGCTTAAGAATACCGCATTCTGGCATTACCGAGCTATTGGGCTGGCGATGTTCTTTTTGCTTGCATTGGGAAGCATGGTTGTGGCGAACGCCGCCGACCTGATCGCTCCACCAGGCCAAGATATAAATATTACCGCTTATCAAAGAGCTGCTGAGGAGAGGAGGGCTGCTTTAGCCCTAAAGGAGAGAAACCCCGACCAAGTTGGCGTTGCATCCTGGTATGCTTTAGGCCTTAGAAGCCCTGATGCGCTCACATGTGCTTCTACTCGGTTCCCAAGGGGTACTTACCTCGAAGTAACTAGTCTACGTAACGACAAGAAAGTTGTTTGTCTGGTCAACGATTATGGACCTCAACCTCATACCAATAGAGTTATTGACCTCTCAAGGGGCAGCTTTAGGCAAATAGAATGGCTGGGCTCTGGAACTGTGCCAGTAGAAGTTCGAGTTTTTCAACCTTAACTAATATAAGAGCTAGGGGAGCAGTGCTCCCCAAAATCTTAGTAACAGGTGTTTGGCCAAGGGCTACAACCGCGTTGGCTGTATAACATCTGAGCCCTCATATCCTGCTCGGCTGGCGAAGCATCTGAAGGAAGCCCGCTACCACCGACACTTCTCCAGGTGCCGAGGCTGAACTGGTATGCACCGTAGTAGCCGTTACCAGTATTTGTTGCGTAATTGCCCCCGGATTCTTTTGCACGAATTCGGGCAAATACGTCACCGCCCGTAGGCGCAACTCTACGAGCCGCTGGCTGGTAGGTCTTGCCAGTCTGCTTTACAGGCTGCGCTACCGTCGCTACTGGTTCGCCATATCCGGCTGGTAAAGGACGCTCCGTGGTCTCTCCGTTTGGTATGACCAGCTCCTGACCGACATTTATGATGTCGGGGTTTGATACCTCTGGGTTAGCGTTCCAAATAGGTCGCCAACTTTCCAATTGATTTGCGGTCGCTATTGTCGAGAGAGAGTCTCCCGAAGCGACGACATGTTTCTTAGGTTGCTCTTTCCGTTCTGGCTTTGCCTCGGCTGCATGTGCAGACCCAGAAGCAAAACCAACTCCTGCCGCTGTTACCAGCAGCATCATTGCTATTTTACGCATGTTGCTCCTTTGCTTAAATAAAGTGACCCACTGCGCCGGCAATATTTGACCAGTATTACCCACCCCACAGTGACACAAGGGGGTAGGCTACCAAAGGCCAAAATGACGGTCAATAGGGCATTTTTACAATTTTTTGACATAATTATCAGCCGTCTAACCTGGTAATAAGGTTACGTTTTTTTGATCAACCCTGTGGAAAACTTATAAAAAATTCAGTCAAAATTGACACTTATTAAATTAGCCTGACATTATTAATTAATCGTGAACTCAACGCTATACAAAAAATACAATTTCGATAACGGCAATAAGATCGCAATAATAGATGCCCCAGGGTCGGGTTATGACCAGCTCATAAAGGCAATTTCTTCTGCAAAAGAGACTATCTACTTTGCAGGCTACTGCTTCAGACCAGGATCACTATTTACCGATTTTGAGAAATCCCTAATTGCTGCCGCCAAGAGGGGAGTCGTCACATATATTCTTGCCGATCACCACGGCTCAAGCAGCACCAGCGAAAGTTCGATAGAAAGATTATCCAAAGCTGGTGCTATATGGGTTAGCTACCGGCCATTGAGTTTTGCATATGCCCCAACATACGACTTTAGGTTGCACAAGAAGCTGCTTATAATTGATAACAAATTTGCTTTCACAGGTGGTCTTGGGATAGACGATTCGTGGATACAAGCTTCCGCAAAGTACCCAAAGCCCTGGGTGGACACCCACTTCAAAATTGAAGGCAGAATTGTCGATGATATGCAGAAAAGCTTTATTTCTAGCTGGAATGCTTTTTGCCCTAAAGAGTATGAGCTTTCTTTTAATCCAGAAGGCAGGGATCAGACTTCAGGAGTTCAAATTGCAGCGATAGAGAGCCCACCTAATCTGAATACGACCCGCGCTGGCAAACTTTACATCGATATGGTTGATGCAGCCAAAGACTCAATCTACGCCACCACAGCATATTTTGGGCCGCCTCGAAAATTTAGATTAGCGCTTCAGCGAGCGGCAAAAAGAGGCGTGCAAGTAAATCTAATGGTCAACGGGGAATACAACACTCATCATTATGCCGCCGAGGCAGGTAGGAGGTGGTATAAGCAGCTTCTCGTCGCTGGCGTCAGGATTTACGAATACCAGCCAACAAAAATTCACTCTAAATTAATGACAATAGATAAGCAGTACACATCTATTGGCTCTGCTAACTTGAATTTTAGATCGTTTTATACCGATGCCGAGTTCAATTTGCTTGTGAACGATCAGCAGTTCAGCTCCAAAATATTAGAAGAATTTGAGAGAAACCTGATATCAAGCAAGCGGGTAACATTAGATGACGTAAGAAGTGTAGGTGTAATTAGAAGGCTGTACAGATTCGGAGTAAGCCTCGCTAGGGTTTTGTACTGATAATAGTTAATTAATGGGGCTTCAAATTTGGGTATTTTAACGTAGCCTTATTCCGCAAAAGGTTAGATAGTTGTCCATAGGAGGGCCTACAAAATGGGACAAATTAAAAAGAAGAACAGGGGGCTGCGCCACCACATTGGCGAGCATCGTATAGACGATGTGGTATTTTTTGAGCAGGCAGTTCGACAGGAAGTGCATCGTGCGCTCCGTGAAATGCGTGCAGGAAGGATGCATCACCACAAGTTTTCTTAGATCTTTCAGGCTAATTCCATTGACTTGAACCTCCAATATGGTTATGTTTGAACAATATGATTGCAACGGGGGGACGAGCTTCGCGTTGGGCGGCAATCACTATTCTTATTTTGGGGGTAGTATCTTTTACGTATTTCATTGTATTGGAAGTGCTAGGCTATTATGATTTTGCAATTATAAATACTAAAGCCCGAGAGAGCTTAAAAAATTCTACCTCGCAGACGGTGTCCGATATAAAGACTCAATCCGATAAACCTAAACCGCAACCGGTTGCAAAAAAGGAAACGGCTACTGGAAGTCAATTAGAAAATTTCGCTAACATGCAAACCAATCCGGCAAAAAATATCGGCATATACATTTCAAATTCGCCAGATGACCCGGCAGCATTGGGTGTACTAAATTGGGTAAAATCTGCTGGTTTTGATACGGTCTATAACTACTCAATAATTGATGGAACGCCCGATCAGATATCATGGTATTTGGATCAAGCGAACGCTCGAGGGATTAAGGTAATAATCAGCCTCAAGGACCTCTATGATGAACTCCCCGGTGGATCTTCAACAGCAACCCGTCATCCAGAATTTGGATCAACAAATGAACAAATTGCCCAAAATATTGCAGCTAGGTACAGTAGCCACCCTGGCGTATGGGGGTTTGCAATAACAGATGAGGCGCCTATGGACTTTTCACAGTTAGGACATTGGAAACCTATCCTGCAAAGAAGATACAACATAATAAAAAGCGTAACTAGCAAGCCAGTTATGTCTGTGCTGGTCGGGAAAACAAGCCCAAATGCTAACGATAGAAGGAGTTTCTTATCATCCTTAAAAAGCTCAACAGATAGTTTTGCCCTTGACTATTACCCAGTGCCATTCCAAGATCACAATTTTATTCAGCAAATAGGCTCCGACATGCCAGCAGCGGGTGACAATAATGGTTGGTTTATCACTCAAGTGTTTAGTTGGTCACGTTACCCTGATACGGCAAGAGCTTTGGGTTTTAACTTAGGGGTAGCACGTCAGCCAACACTAAATGAAATAGTCGGCATGAGCAAACTTGCTTTATCCGGAGGAGCAAAAAATATACTGTTTTACTCCTACTTCGATATTTCCGGTGACCCATCACAGCTTAACAACGTAGCTGCTGCCGTTAGAGCTTTACGGTAGCTGAGGCGTTATTGCCTGTAGTGCTCCAGAAACGGTTTTAACTTGTAAGCCGCTGTTCGAAATAATACTCATGTGCTTAGAAAGTTGATCTGGAGTTGTTGAATAGTCTCCTAGATTATCATTAGAGACCTGATGGTATACAAGAACCAACCATAGGTTGTTTTGCTTGGCATATGCAACCCATGAGCTAACTTCTGCTTCGGTAGTTTTATCGGTTATATTCTGTACTTTAATCGCATACTTATCAAAGCCATATTTGCTGTTATATCCCGGGGTCACTGTACGGTGAGAGCTATATAGAGTCTTCAATTTTGCAACAACGGTATCGTTATATGCACCATAAGGAGATGCAAAATTTTCTATTGGGGCGCCTACCAACTGGATTAATCTGTTCTTAGCAGTACTCGTCTCTCTTGTAAGCTGTGTTGAGTTAAGAGTTGTAAGATTGAGGTGAGAATAACTATGACTGCCAAGTTCGCTACCATTTGTTCTCAAGCTCTTGGCTTGCGTAGCCGTCATGTAATCCGGAGTATTAATGAAGCTGGCAACCAGATAAAAAGTAGCCGGGAAATTGTACTGTTTTAGCAGCGGATATGCATTTATGTACTGATCTGCCCACCCATCATCAAAAGTGATTGATACTATCCCGCTATTAAACCCCTGAGGCGTAAATGGGCTTAGCTTGTAATCATCAGTAATAAGATACCCGTTCTTATTCAATAGATGGAACATGGTAATTGTGGCTGCTGTTGCAGGAACCGTGAACTGTGCCTTGAACTGCTTCCATACGGCGGAAGAAGAGGCGCCCCCAAGATACTGATATACAGTTGAACCATCCGACAGACCAATAGCAGCGTATACCTCACTATTAGTGTTTGATTTATAGAAATCGCTATATTCATAAGATTGATTTGGTATAGCTGGCTGAGTATCTGCAAACCATTTGGCATCACCATCAACATAGTTCGAAACTGTAAGTTTTAAGCTTCTAGATCCTGTTCTACCTGTATTCAAATATGAAAAAGTAGACTGGTTATTACCCCAAGCGCCCTGGTTCCAATTGACTGGTCTTTCAGGGCTCCCAACTGTATTCTCAACTGAGCCGTTAGGGATAACCCCCGAATCAAACTGGAATGGCGGCACTACAACCGATGGTACAATTGAGAAATTATCAACTTGAAGCGTGCCTATTTTATTAATTAAATGGAAAATGCTGACCCCTTCGGCACCACTCGGAGCAGTAAATTTTAGAGACGCATTAGTCCATGACGTTGCAGCTGATACTGAGCCCAGGTAAACATATGAGTAGCCACCTCCAGCTAGATTGAATTGTGCGACTACCTCTGTGTTAACATCTGATTTATACCAGTCCTTGAAGTCGTATTGTGTACCTGGAGTAACAGAAACTGGGTCGAAATACCATTTTGCATCACCATCAACGTAATTAGTGATGCTAACTTGGGCTCCTCTAGCGCCGTCCTGGCCGGCCACTGGATAGCTAAATGTTGCCGTATTATTACCCCAGTTCCCACGATTCCAGGCCAGTGGGGTAGTTGAATTTAGCTCCGTTTCGAAAGAGGAGTTTGTAATTGTGCTTGGATATGAAGCAGCTTTTACCGTACCGGGTAGCACAGATATAGCAACCGCCATAACCAAAACAATTGAACTAATTGATGTAAATATTTTTTTCATTCTTATTTATTAAACTATATGATAGCCCCGCTTATAACCACCAATTAGCGGGAAATTCTTGGCCAAGAACTTAGGCGTTTCGCTTGTTGAAAACGCGATAAACAATTGCCCAAGCAGCCAAAGCGACTACTGCACCAATTGCTAGTTCGTTAACAAGGCTTGCACCGGTCTCTGGCAACTGAGTGACTGCAACTGTACCAGTTGTAGCACCTACTACTGCAGCGACGCCGCCACCTTTACCTGGAGTATCGTACATATTCTTGCTCCTAATTATTTACTACTGCACCGTTGGATATTTGGTACCTTCGACCTTCGGTACCCCAACCTGCTTCGTGCTTCTGAAACTTCTTGAGGATTACTACCTCATAGAAGGCTCGGTAAAACAACAGTAATCCTGTGATTCGCAGGACTGGGAAGAACGGAAAAGCGGAAATGATATCCGGCCTCTTCGCTCTCCAAGCAGCGAATAAAGTAATCACAAGATCACTGACAATTTCACCCAGTAAAGCCAATGAAATTAAATAGGGCTTATCTAACCAAATAGCCAAAAAAGGCAGAACTAAGAATGTATACACCCCGTAATAGGCGTTTTGCCCAAGCAGGAGCATGACATACCAGTCAATTTTTTTACCCTTAACTCCAACACGGTGAGATACTACACCCTGGAAAAACCCTCGATACCACCTACTAACCTGGCTTACAAAATCAGAGTAGGTTAAGGGGTCTTGCGTATAGGTCTTCGCATTGGGCTCAAATGTGATTTTGCCTAGCTTCTGTCTATGAATCTGGAGGGTAATATCGAAATCTTCGGTCAGAGATCCTGTGTCGAAGTTTAGTTTAGGAATAATATCAGTTCGCAAGCAGGCAGTTGGTCCGGGAATAACAGTTATAATACCTAACCAAGATTGAATTCGACGAACAACTTCAAAGCCCCAAACATATTCAAAAACTCGGAATTGAGAAATTGCCCCTCCTTTAAGACTCTGCACGTAACCAGTAACGGCAACGTATTTCTTATGATCGAGTTTACGCTTGAGATATTTGAAGTAAGTTTTGTCGAAAAGGCTATCCGCGTCAGCAACATGCATCCAGCGATAATTTTCTATAAGATCGAACTTTTTAATTGCCTTCTTGATAGCAACTGCTTTACCGCTACGGCGAACGGTTAAAACATTTGCTTTACCTAGAATATTGCGAGCAATCTTCGCAGTTGCATCTGAAGAAGCGTCATTAACAACGTATATATCGCGCTTTCTCATCCCAGCGGAAACAGCCGAATTTATAGTAAGCTCAAGTGCCAGCTCTTCGTTATGAGCAGGAATCAAGATTGCTAATTTCTTTTTATAAACTCTCGGCAAGGAGGGCCCTCACTATGTACCCTCCATTAATTGCTAATTGGTTTATAATCCTATCTTATAAAGCTTTATTTGTCAATGTTTTTTATCCTTTGTCAATAGCCATAAGCGGTATCGAATTTCGCCATACTTAAAACCCCAGGCATTACGGCCCGGGGCATTTTTCGTACAAAGATAAAAAAAAGCGCCCCTTTCAAAGCGCTTTAGTAGCGATTGAAAAGGGCATGTTCTGCTAGAGCATCTCCCCTGGAAAAGTGAGTTTGCCAGTAATCGTCGGCTCCATCCAGACTAGCACCCGGACGGAGTTGGGAACGCAGCTGCATGTACTTGCGCCAGACTCTCTGAATCGCTGGGTAATGGCCGATTGTGTACTGGTGGTACTCGCGTAGAGCGCCCATCATTCCCTCAATCTGGCTGACACTGACATCCGCACCTTGAGAATAGGCATGGAGTGCTCCAGAAAGCCTGTTGAGCCACCTCCTGGGCAAAAAAATACCATCCCTGGCAAAGTCAGCCCAGTGGATCATCTGGTCAAGATCCGGGCGGACAATGCCGAGCCTAACACCCGTTATCAGTACTGGCCTTGTCCGGATATCGAATGTTCCCGTTTTTGAGAAGTTAATCCTGAAGCCACCATCCTTAATAGCTTTACGGATTCTTGATTTACGTCGTTCCCCAATCGGCTTCCACGAAGAGAAAACCATGTCATCGAGGTACCTCGTATAGGTTAGTCCCGAATTCAAGGCTATCTCATTCAACACCCGATCAAGTCGCTCCGAGACTACTCGATCAAAGAGGTCTGGCGACGAAGGCATCCCCACCATTAATCCTGTTCCGGACGGCTGCAGGGCATGCGCTTTCAAGAACTCCTCCAGCCCCTCGGCGCCCATCCAGAGCGATGATTTGGCGTCAGCGAGAATCGGTATCAACCAGTTCAGCTTAACCGAAGGAAACGCATTAAAAAGGTCGACCTTGTATACGAACCTATTGCCTGCGTGGGCGGCGGCATTTGCGATAGGCGATCGCCGACTGTAAACGCGTCCAAACTCCGGTTGAGCGCTATGCCTTCTTAGGTCTCGGAGCAGAGTTTGGTGAACCTCTCGCATCGCATCATTGGGGACAAAGATTTCGCGACGCTTGCCGCTTGAAGTTGTGATGAACTTTCTCCGGTACCCAGGAGCAAGCAGTTCATCAAATGAAAGCTGCAATCTTACTCCTCAGTTTGAAGGTACAAGTTGTGGTAAGGCGCCCGACGGGAGTCTGGGAAATAACAGCGACTTACTGCATTTGCCGGGCCCGCAGCTGGGGCGGTGGCGGAGACCACCGCGTCCTCCGCATCTCCACGAGATCGCATGTCTGCCTCGGGATCGCGAGCTGCCGAAGGTCCCTATCTAGAGACCCTGGACCATCTTAAACAGCGTCCGAGATATAACGCATGTGATTAGCCCATCCTTGTTGTATGAACAACATGGCTTTTGTTGGATCTGTCACTGCCTGTATCTTCCCAGACCCCCGCTCAAGGGCGTCGCTTACCACGAACTCCTTGAGCGTTCATAATAGCATAGGTGGAATTAACGATTAACTTTTCGCTGACACATCAGCAGCCCCATACTGCAAAATGTGTCTCAAGAAGATGATCAGCCAGGCTCCGCCGATTACGAAATCGATAACCTCCATGCCAGTAAGGCTAAAGTAAATGCCATTTGCCATCATCCAGAAGAATACCGCCATTGCCCCGGCAGTTAGCCAGGAATAGATATACATTTCGTTTGAGAAAACAGGGATCAGCCACTTCAACGAGCCCATTAATATTACGGCCGCAACTCCCAGCAACCCAGCGCTCGCATTATGAAGTTGTACCAAAATCGTCCCTTCTTCGTAATGGAATAAGCCAACAAAGGCTAGAAAGATACCCATCAGCATTACTAGTACATATGCGATTTGATATTTTGTCTTACCAATCTCTTTTTCGTACCACTTTCTGTAGAGCCCAAACACTCCTGTAGTTAGCGCCAAAATAATGAGGCCGGAGTAGATTAAGGTTATATTGAAGAAAGTTTGGTTGGTAGCGACATCCGTTCCTAGATTACTGATGTTAACTTGCCACCAATTAGTGGTCTGATTGGTGATCATACTGACACTCATGCCTCCGACCATGACAAAGAGCAGGGCATATACGGCATACTGCACTTTGTAGCTCGAAGCGATTGATAAAATCACATAGGTAATAAATGCCGTCGAGGCGGCCGTTATCGCGCCCGCAGTCCATGGATCGAATGTTAACCCCTTAAATGAGCCAGCTACTGCAAAACCAGAAATTAGGGTTGTAATAAAAGTTATAAGTCCAAATGCCACACCGATGGTTAAAGCATTTACTAATTTCGTCCATCTTCGCTTAACAATATTATTTTTCGAGAGGACACCATGCGAGTAGTAGGTGAAAGCATACAGAGCGATAAACGTAGATATAAGGGAAACGACGATCCCTATAGAATGTCGCCCTGTTATTGGAGTGGGCTGATTGTTTAGATAAACACCAAGGCCAGCTAGGCCTGAAATAACACCACTTGCAGCCGCATACCTGAATATGACTTTTTCTTTAGTTCTAAATGCAGTTTGCATAAAAACAATATAGCAAAAAGTACGTTAAATCTTACAACTCTAATGCTGGTAGGTTGGGGAAATTAAAATACAATAAAGGGATGAAGGCAAAAACTTACAACTATGGGGACCATCAACTTCAAAATCTTGACGTTTTCAGTGCGAGTGGTGTTCACCATAACCCTGTGGTGATTTTCTGGCACGGTGGATCCTGGCAAGGCGGCGACAAAAAAACCTATCGGTTCATCGGTAGAACCTTCTCAAAACTGGGTTGCAACGTTGTAATACCGAACTATCGTCTATACCCCAAAGTTAAGTTCCCAGAATTCGTAGAAGACGGAGCCATGGCAATTAAATGGGTAGCCACCCATTTCCCAAAATCAAAGATTGTATTGATGGGCCACTCTGCCGGAGCACACATTGCAGCAA